>JAFLJU010000157.1 GCA_022712835.1 Desulfobacteraceae bacterium | reverse complement strand
GCGGTCAAATATTTAAATCCCTTGTCCCGGTAAAATTTATGGATGCCAAAGGCGATTTCCGAACGGATCCTGAAAATCGCTCCGTATTTATTAGTCCGGGGCCGCAAATGGGCAATGGTCCGTAGATACTCATCTGAATGGCGTTTCTTTTGAAGGGGGTAGGATTCAGGAGCCAGACTGATAATTTCAACGCAAGTTGCCTGGATTTCCCATTTCTGACCCTTGCCCGGGGATGCCACAAGCTCTCCTGTCACCTCAAGGGAAGTGCCGGTGGTAATTCCCTGGATCTCACCGTAATTTTCCAAATTCTGGTTGGCGATTATCTGGATATTTGAAAGGCAGGAGCCATCATTTACCTCCATGAAACTAAATTCTTTTGAGTCACGTTTGGTTCTCACCCACCCCTTGACTAAAACCTGTCCCATAACCTGGCCAGAGGATTCGTCAAGGCGTGTCAGGATGTTGATTTTTGTTCTTTTCATTGCCTTTTCCCACAAAAAATAATATATTAATAAATTTGATTACACTCAATAATTTAAAGGTTATAGTTTTATAAATTTACTATCATGCATAGACAAAATTATCAAGATATCCTTGCACAGGTTCAAACCCCGACCCGTTACGCGGGCAATGAAATTAATACCGTAAAAAAAAACCTGGACCAGATGGATCTGACCTTTGGCCTGGTCTTTCCGGACCTTTATGAAATCGGCACCTCCCACTTTGGCATCCAGATTTTATACTCCATTCTCAACAGCCAGGAAAACATCGCAGCAGAACGGTTTTTCACCCCGGCCCAGGACATGGAACAACTCATGGCAGACAAGGGCATTCCCTGTTTGTCCATGGAGTCCCAAAAACCGCTTCCTGAATTTGACCTCATTGGAATCAGCCTGTTATACGAACTGAACTTCACCAATATTTTGACCCTGCTCTCCCTTTCCAAGATCCCCTTTTATGCGGATCAAAGAGATAACACCTTCCCCCTGATCATCGGAGGCGGTCCCTGTGCCTTTAACCCCGAACCCCTGGCTGATTTTTTTGACGCCTTTGTCATTGGAGACGGAGAAGAGGCAATCCTGCAAATTGCCAATCAGGTCATTGAATTCAAAAAGAGTGGGGACAACAATAAAAAGAGTCTGTTAAGGCTCTTGTCAAAAATCCCAGGGGTGTATATCCCCTCTTTTTTTACCCCCCAATGGGATGAAAACGGTATCCAGACCCTGACCCCTTTGTATGAAGATTACACAAGTGTAAAACGGGCCTTTTTACCCGCCCTGACCATGGAAACCTTTCCCATGGATCCCATCGTTCCCTATGCCAAGCCCGTACATGACCGGCTGCGCCTGGAAATTGCCCGGGGATGCTCCAGGGGATGCCGATTTTGCCAGGCCGGTATGATCTATCGGCCGGTGAGAGAACGGTCCGTGGAAGATTTGTTGAAAATAGCCAAATTTTCCCTGAAATCCACCGGGTATTCGGAAATGTCCCTGCTCTCACTTTCCACCGGGGATTATTCAAACCTGGCCCCCTTGATGCAGCAATTGCTGGCCATGAACCAGGGCCAGTGCAATTCCATTTCCCTGCCCTCCATCCGGGCGGAAAAACTCACCCCGGAACTCATGGAGTTGATCAAAACGGTTCGAAAAACAGGATTCACCATTGCCCCGGAAGCCGGCACCCAGAGACTTCGGGACATTATCAACAAGAACCTCACCGAAGAAAGCATCAGCGCCACGGTTAAAAATGCCCTGGAACTGGGCTGGAAAAACATAAAGCTCTATTTTATGATGGGCCTGCCCTTTGAAGAGATGGAAGATATAGAAGGCATCTGCCGCCTTTCCACCCAATTGGCTGTAGCCTACGCCAAGGGGAAAAAGGGTATCACCGTCTCAGTGGCCTGTTTCATCCCCAAGGCCCACACACCGTTCCAGCGCCATTCCCAGATGACCCTTGAACAGACCCAGGAAAAAACACAATATTTTAAAGACAATCTGCGGCACAAACAAATTAAGCTCAAGTGGCAGGACCCGAAAATGAGCCTGTTGGAAGGGGTATTTGCCCGGGGAGACAGAAAGCTTGGCCCCTTACTCATTGCCGCCTTTGAGAATGGCTGCCGCCTGGACGGATGGACCGATAAATTCAGGTTTGACCTCTGGGAAAAAGCCTTTGCAGACACCGGCATTGATCCGTTATTTTATACCTCCCGGGAAAGAAGTGACGACGAAGCACTGCCCTGGGACCATATTGATTCCGGGGTAACTAAGGCCTTTTTAAAAAAAGAGCTTCAGCTGGCAACTGAGCAAGCCGCAACGCTGGATTGTCGGGACCACGAATGCGCAGGGTGCGGGGTCTGCGATTTTGAAAAAATCCAGCCGGTTCTCCATGGGGTGACCCCCATCCCAACAACAACACCCACGGCCACTTTGCCAACCCTGCTGCCCGATGAGGCCTTTTCCAAATTTGATGTTCTCTTTTCAAAGCTGGACCGGGCAAGATTTTTCGGCCACCTGGAGCTTGCCACAATTGTTGAGCGCGCCATAAAGCGGGCTGGCCTCGTGGTTAAATACTCCAAAGGATTCAACCCAATCATGAAGATTTCCTTTGATAATGCCCTGCCCTTAGGGATGGAGAGCGAACGAGAAATCCTGTATATCTATCTTGAGACAGGCAGCCGCCCGGACAAGATAAAAGAGATATTAAACACTGCGCTTCCCACTGGGCTTAAGGTAATTGAATGCCGGCACCATTCCAAGCTCAGGCAGGAAGACACCACACGATCTGCCTACAAAATCCGGCTTTCTGCCCCCTGCCTGGATCAAGAAAGCATTGACCAGTTCTTGAATTTATCTGAATTCATAGTGGAAGATCGCAGCAAAAAAGGCAAGATCAGACAAACGGATTTAAGACAATCTGTTCAAGACATCACCCTTATTGATCCGACCACCATTCAAATGGTCTTGCAGCAATACAATACCAGAAACATTCGGCCCGCTGAAGTTTTGGCAAAATATTTCAAGATAGATGCCACCGCCCTACAAACGGCAAGAATTAAAAAAATAGCCCAAGGATAATCCCATGTTAAAAGAGCTTGTTGTAAATTCAGCCCCCCATGAAACAAGGGTCGCCCTCCTTGAAAACGGCACCATTGTCGAGGTTTTCATTGAGCGGGAAGACGAGACCAGCATTGCCGGAAACATCTATAAGGGCAGGGTTCAACGCGTCCTTCCCGGCATGCAGGCAGCCTTTGTGGACATCGGCTTTGACATGGCCGCCTTTATTTATGTGGATGATGTGCTAGATACGGCAAGCCATAAAATGTATCAAAAGTTTGAACAGGATACCGATGTTGACCCCGAGGGGGAGATGGAGGATTCCTCCATGAAAACCAGCCAGATGGGCCGGACCCATGGTTCCTGGAAAGCCGCCCTGACATCTGAATGCAGCATTGAAGACCTGCTGACCGAAGGCCAGGAAATCATGGTCCAGGTGGCCAAATCCTCCATCGGCACCAAGGGCCCCCGGGTAACCACCCATATCTCCCTTGCCGGAAGGTATTTGGTTCTCATGCCCACGGTGGACCACATCGGTATTTCCAAGCGCATTGAAGATGAAACGGAAAGAACCCGGCTCAAGGAATTGCTGTTGTCCATCCGGGAAAATAAGTTCGGCTATATTTTCAGAACCCAAGCCCAGGGCATTGACCAGGAAACCATTAAAAAAGAGATGGATTTTCTAAACAACACCTGGGCGGATATCATGACCAAGAGCCGTAAGGTTGCCGCCACAGCCCTGGTATACAAGGACCTAACCGTCACCTTCCGGGCAGTCCGAGACCTTCTGGCCAATGAAGCAGACAAACTGGTGATTGATTCCCGGGAGGAATACCAAAACGTCCAGAACTTTTTGCAGCGGCTCATGCCCGATGTAAACTTAAGCGTGGAACTTTACCAGGGCCGGGAATCTATTTTTGATGCCTATAATATTGAAGCCGATGTGGCAAGGGCACTCAAGAAAAAAGTCTGGCTCAAATCAGGCGGCTATATTGTAATAGAACAGACCGAAGCCCTCATCGCCATTGATGTCAACACCGGCCGGTATGTGGGCAACCACAATTTTGATGAAACCATATTGAAAACCAATCTGGAAGCGGTCAAGGAGATCGCCTACCAAATACGATTGCGCAATATCGGCGGCATCATCATCATTGATTTCATTGACATGAAAAAAGAATCCCACAAGGAAAAGGTGATGTCCCGGATGAACACCGCC
>JAFLJU010000384.1 GCA_022712835.1 Desulfobacteraceae bacterium | reverse complement strand
TGAAAAACTCAACCTGTCCGAATGGGTGGTCTGGCTGGGTACCATTGCAATTTTGTTCGGGGGCATCATGGCCCTGGCCCAGAAAAATCTTAAAAAAATGCTCACCTATATCATTGTCTGTGAAATCGGATACATGGTGGGTGGGGCATGGCTTGGCAATGAATTGGGAATGACCGGTGCCATCCTTCATATTTTAAACGATGCCCTGATGACCTTTGCCCTGTTCCTGGCAGTCGGGAACATTGTTTATAAAATTAAGGATGTTGATTTGCCCAATTTGCAAGGGTTGTTCGGAAAAATGCCCTGGACCATGGCGGGATTTGTCCTGGCGGGTTTCAGTATTATCGGGGTGCCGCCCACCTGCGGATTTTTCTCCAAATGGTATTTAATTCTGGGTGCCTTTGAAGCAGGGGCTTACCATTTTGCCGCAGCTTTGCTTGTTTCCAGTCTCATTTGTGCGGTGTTGTTTTTCAAGGTGTTTGAGATCTGCTTTTTTCCAAGCACAGATAAGGGAGATGGACACGGACAATCTGGACATGATGACAGCCACGGACATGGTCCTGCCATTGTCATGGATGAAGCCCCGGTGGCGTCTCTTATTACTTTGGGGATTGTGAGTTTAGCCCTGATTCTGGTGGGCGTGTACTCCGGAACCATTGTCAACACCATCATTCTTCCGTTTTTAAGATGAGTAGAAACCAAAACAACTATAAAGGCAACGCATTAAATGGATATCATTACATCAATTAAACCGCTTCTGGCAGTCCTGGTTCCCCTTCTGGTTATTCCGGTGCTGGTTTCGTCTTCATCCAAGCCCAATGTCAGGGAAGCCTGGACATTCATTGCCGGTACCCTCATGTTCCTCATTGTGGCCTCCATGCTGCCCGATGTACTTGCAGAAAAACAGATTTCCCTGACCCTGTTCAAAATAGCCCCTGGTGCCAATATCGCCTTTCGGGTGGATGCCCTGGGGATGCTCTTTGGTCTTGTGGCATCCTCTCTTTACATCATCACCGCCATGTATTCCATCGGGTATATGAGGGGATTGAACGAACACGGACAGACCCGGTTTGTGTCTTATTTTGCCCTGGCAATTTCGGCCACCATCGGGGCGGCTTTTTCGGCTAACCTGATCACCTTGTATCTGTTTTATGAAGTCTTGTCCCTGGCCACCTATCCTTTGGTGACCCATCACCAGGACGCCAAATCAAAGGAGTCCGGCCGCAGGTATCTGACCTTTATACTGGGCACCTCAATTGGGCTTGTCCTGCCAGCCATGCTCTGGTGTTACTATGTCACCGGTACCTTGGAATTTTCAGGGGGGGGGATTTTTTCCGGTCAATTGTCCAAACCTTCTGCCACGGTGTTGTTGCTCATGTTTGTCTTCGGGTTTGCAAAAGCGGGCATCATGCCGTTTCATTCCTGGCTTCCCGCTGCCATGGTGGCGCCGACTCCTGTTTCAGCCCTTCTCCATGCCGTGGCTGTTGTAAAGGTGGGGGTGTTTTCCATTGTCCGGGTGATCACGGGAATTTTTGGCCTTGAATTTTTGGCCTCCTTTGATCTGGGGGTGGTTGTGGCCGGGATTGCATCGGTTACCATTATTATCAGTTCCTGTATTGCCCTGACCCAGGATGAATTTAAACGGCGGTTGGCCTATTCTACCATAGGTCAGCTTTCCTATATTATTTTGGGGGCGGCGCTGTTGTCTCCCAAGGGAGTGACCGGTGGTATCCTGCATATCTCCATGCACGCCTTTGGCAAAATTACCCTGTTTTTCTGTGCCGGTGCCATTTTCGTGGCCACCGGGAAAAAATACTTAAGTGAGATGGTGGGGATCGGCAGGGCAATGCCCGTGACCATGACCGCTTTTCTCGTAGGCGCGCTTTCCATTACCGGGTTGCCCCCCACAGGGGGATTTATCAGTAAATGGTATCTGGTGCTGGGCACTTTGGAAGCGGACCAGATGGTGCTGTTGTTTGTTCTTTTGTCCAGCTCCCTTTTGAATGCCGCCTATTTTATGCCGATTTTTTACAAGGCGTTTTTCTGCACAGACGAAGAGGCCATGTTCGAGAAAAAAGTGGCCGAAGCGCCATTGATGTGTGTGATCCCCCTGGTGATAACGGCGCTTATCTCAGTGGGTTTGTTTTTTGTGCCCCAGCCATTTTTAAACCTGGCAGCCCTGGCTGTCAAAGGATTTATTGGAGGTTAGCCCCAGATGAAAGAAAAACATGAAACAGAACTCATGGAATTAAAACATGAGGCAGTGCCCGGTTATAAACCGGTATTTATAGTGGTGTTTGCGGCAAGCCTTGTGTACATGGCATATATTTTATCTCAACCTTGTTTCTAAGTGTAAGGCTTTTATCCATGGAAAAAAAACATATGTTTGACAACCCGGACAATGTCAAAAGATTATTAAGGGTCTTTTTTGGTTCCATTGTTGCCCTTTTAATTATAGACGTTGTTTATATTATTTTATCAAAACAGCATATCATTCATCGGCATGTGGAGTATCAATGGGAAGAATATTGGGGTTTTTACTCCATTTACGGGTTTGTGGCCTGTGTGATCCTGGTGCTGGTTTCCAAATATGTTCTGCGCCCCCTTGTGAAAAGAAAGGAGGATTATTATGACAAGTAATTATCTTCCGGCCTTGATTTTCATGCTGGGCGGCTTTTTAATTCCTTTTTTTAAAGGTCGTGCCAAGTCTGTATACATGCTGTTGATCCCGGTGGTGGGCTTCATCAATCTGATTTATATTCCCATGGGCGAACATCATCTGATGGCATTTGGCGATTTTAATCTGGTGTTGCTTAATATTGACCGGCTGAACCTGGTATTCGGGTATATTTATCACATCATTGCCTTTATCACCGTGATTTATATCTTAAATTTCAAGAATGATGTGGAATATGTGGCAGGTTTTTTCTATTCCGGTGCCGCCCTGGGGGCTGTTTTTGCCGGCGACCTGTTTACCTTCTTTATCTTCTGGGAAATGCTCACCGTGGGATCGGTTATGCTCATCTGGGCCAGAAAAACAAAATCCGCCCAGGCCGCCGGTATGCGGTATTTATTGGTCCATGCCTTTGGCGGACTTGTACTGCTGGCCGGGATCGTTTTCCATTATACCGAGACAGGTTCCCTTGAAATGACCGTAATGACGCTGGGCAACTGGTCCTCCTACCTGATGTTTTTTGGTATCGGCATCAACTGTGCCTGGCCATTACTTCATCCCTGGCTGACAGATGCTTATCCAGAAGCCACCATTGGGGGGACGGTATTTTTAAGCGCCTTTACCACAAAGACGGCTGTTTATGCCCTGGCAAGACTTTATCCTGGCACAGAACAGCTCATCTGGATCGGGGTCGGCATGGCCGCCTTTCCCATATTTTATGCGGTGATTGAAAATGATCTTCGAAGGGTGCTTGCCTATAGTCTCATCAACCAGGTGGGATTTATGGTGGTGGGAATCGGCATCGGAACCGAACTTGCCATTAACGGGGCCGTTGCCCATGCATTTAATGATGTGCTCTTCAAGGGACTTTTGTTCATGTCCATGGGGGCTGTGATGTATCGAACCGGTAAAATCAACGCCACGGACCTGGGCGGGCTTTATAAAAGTATGCCCTGGACCTGTCTGTTCTGTTGTGTGGGGGCGGCCTCCATCTCAGCCTTCCCCTTGTTTTCCGGTTTTGTTTCCAAATCCATGGTTATGTCCGCGGCTGCCTCAAGCTCTCACATTGCTGGACAAGGGGCACTTGTTTTTGTATGGCTGGTGCTGCTCTTTGCTTCTGCTGGTGTATTTCACCATGCCGGGATCAAGATCCCGTTTTTTGCCTTCTTTGGTCATGATGCCGGACATAGGGTAAAAGAAGCCCCCATGAATATGCTCATTGCCATGGGAATTGCCGCTTTTTTATGCATCTTCATCGGCACCTATCCCAAACCCTTGTATGATATTCTGCCCTTTCCAGTGGACTACCAGCCCTATACCATCTCCCATGTATTGACCCAGACCCAGTTGCTGTTTTTCTCAGCGCTTGCCTTTACTCTGCTGCTCATGGGCGGTATCTATCCTGCTGAACAGCGGGCCATTAATGTGGATTCGGACTGGTTTTATAGAAAATCGGCCCGGGGTCTTTATGCCATGCTGGATGATGTTCTCAATCCTTTAAATGCCTGGTGTGAATCCATGGTCCGGGGACTCGCCTCTTTTGTGGCTGATTTTTTCAGGAATGCCGGGTCCAAACTGGCACTGTTTCTCTCTGTAAATCTCTGGCTTCTTCAGGGATACAGGGGAAAACACCTGGCCATTAAAAAAGAAAGACTTAACAACGACATACTTCAGGGAACCCTGCCCATCGGGATAGGAGCGGCAGCTGCCATCTCTTTTATTCTCCTGATTTTTATTTTAACCTGATCATATTGTAACCCGATTATATTTTAGAACAGCAACAGGATATACCATGGTAAAAATAGAAGATTTAAAACGCATTAACATGCTCAAGAAGGTGCCGGATCACTTGCTGGCCATTCTCGGCCAGGAGGCCCAGTTAAGTATTTATGGGGCCGATACTCAATTGTTTACAGTGGGAGATCCCATTGATGTTTATTATATGCTGATCATGGGACAGGTGGGGTTGAAAGTCGCCCTGAATCCGAATGTGGATGTGATATTGGATAATCTTCAGTCGGGGCGTTCCTTTGGATCATCCGCCCTTCGTCATGGTTCCAAGGCCTCCTACACGGCAGTCTGCCTTGAACCTAGTGAGGTGATAACGCTTTACGGTCCCCGGATGATTGAATTGTTTGAAACAAATTCCGAGCTTGCCTAC
>JAFLJU010000299.1 GCA_022712835.1 Desulfobacteraceae bacterium | reverse complement strand
GGAGTGGGGGAAAAATGAGCCGTATATTCCTTTGAAGACAAATTGGCAATATGGGCCAGCACCTGGCGGGCATGGTCCTTCATTCGCGCCTTTCTTTCCTTGTCATCGCTAGCTTCCAGTGCATCCAGATAGGCGATCAGGGGGACCTTTGCATCCACCAGTATCTGCCGGTTCCCGGGCAGGGTCACCACCATATCCGGCCGCAAGCTCCCTTTTCCTGACCCCTTTGTCATTTGTTCTTCAAAATCGCAATGGTCCACCATGCCGGCCAGTTCCGCCACTTTTTTCAGGGTGATCTCCCCCCATCGCCCCCGGACATGGGGTTGCCTGAGGGCTTTGACCAGATTGCCGGTCTCCTGGGTCAGATGAATCTGAGCCCGGGCCATTTCCCGAAGGCGCTCTGTTATCGCCCCGTAAGCGTTTGCCCGGTCTTTTTCCATGAGCCCCAGATGGACTTCATATTTATCCAAAATCTTATGAACTGGGTCAACGGTCCTTAAGATCTCGTCCCCTTTGATGTCAAACTCTTTTCTGGCTTCCCTGACATATCCGCTGAAATAGGATTGGGCAAGATCCATAAATTGATTCGTATTCTCGTTTAGCGCCTGGGATGACAACTCCTTAAGCCTTGCTGAAAAAAACAAGGACGAGGAACGGGCCAGGAAAACACTCAAAATAACGCCGATACAAAACCCTAGTCCAAGGCCAATCCCGACCAGGGTAACAGGGTCCAGTAAAACCAGGCTATTTTGCAGGGTTTCCATTGGCCCCGGCTATGTAGGTGCCGCTCTTGCCACCTGACTTTGATTTCAGGTAAATCCCGGAAATGACCATTGCCTTGTCATAGGATTTACACATGTCATAGATGGTCAGGGCAGCCACACAAACGGCGGTCATGGCTTCCATTTCCACACCGGTCCGGCCGGTCAAAGAAACCTCGGCCTCGATATGGATCAAAGAGGCCTCCTTGTCTGGAACAAAATCGATCCTGGCATGGGTGATATTCAAGGGATGACACATGGGGATCAGGTCTGCAGTTTTTTTAGCGGCCATGACCCCGGCAATGCGAGCGGTCTCTAAAACGTTCCCCTTTTTCACCCGTTCATCCACAATACGGTCCAGTGTCCCAGGCTCCATGGCAATGGACCCCATGGCAATGGCCACCCGTTTGCTTTCTTTTTTTTCCCCCACATCCACCATTCTGACCCGGCCCTCGGCATCAAGGTGCGTAAAATCCGTCATCATTTCTTTCCTTTATTTTACCTTATCTTATTTTACAAAAAATTGTGTTTTTTCAGTGACTTCTGATTTGATCAGGTTCAAGGTATCGGTCAGGGTTTTGATCACGGTTTCCCGGATATCTCCTGCCACCAAAAGAAACATCACATCATCCCCCACGGCCAGGTGTTTTTTTTCTTCTATGTGAACCAGGATCTCCACAATACCGGGGGTTAATTTCTGCTGTTCAACTATCTGAGCAAGCCTGGCATGGTCCACGGTGAGGGAAAGCCCTGTGACAGTTTCCCCTTCCCTGGAGGTGGCCCGGACAACCCCGTTATGACACAACACCATGCCAGCCTTTGGGTAATCGGGATGTTTTTTTATATCTTCAAGCATGGAAGCAATATTCATGGATAACTCCTCTTATTTATTCGATCAATTATTTATCGGCCAATTTTTTATCGGTCTGTTTTTCGAGCATTGATCTGGCGATATCAAGGTCCTCGGGTGTATTCACATTAAACATAAACTGCATGGACGGATCCAGCTTTTTCAAAGCCGATACCGGAATTTCCTTAACTTTTTTCATTCTAAAAAACTTTTTGATCATGTACATTTTCTTTTCAAGATTCTTTTCTATCAAGGGGATACACTCCCGGGAATAAAGGGCGGCCAGAGGCTCCAACCCATCATCTGTGCGGGGAACGATCACCTCGGCACGCACCTCCCGCTGGCTGACCAAATGCCGAATCACCTGTTCATTGACAAATGGCACATCACAGGCCGTGACATAGGCCCATGGGTTGGATGCATAGAAAAGCCCTGCATGGAGGCCTGCCAGGGCACACCTGGAAGGGTGGATATCGGTCACCACCATCATGTCCAATCCAATAAAATCTTTTGGATCATTAACCACAATGATGACCTCATTGAATAATTTTAAAAACAGATCATGGATCCGTGTGAGCATCATATCTTTTCCCACCCTGCGGAAGGTCTTTTTTTCCCCGGGAAGCCGGCTGTTTTTCCCGCCCGCCAGAATCACCCCTGTACAATCATATTTCATTCACGCCCCATTTCGTTGAAAATAGTTACGAACCCTGTCCGGTGTATTATAAGAACTTGAACTTAAAATCAAGGTGTTGCTCCCCGGAAAAAAAGATGATACAAAATTTGAGTCAGGCAATTTAAGATTTGTCAGACACAGATATTTTACCCCGGAATGGGAGAGGCAGTCTATGAAAAAGAAAAAAACGATTCTCAATGATCAGGATTTTAAACGCATCATTACCCGAATCGCCTATGAAATAATTGAAGTCCACAAAGGGGTTCAGAACCTGGGTCTTGTAGGTATCCAGACCCGGGGGGATTCCCTTGCCAAACGACTTGCCGATCAGATCCAGGCCATCGAAAACGTCATTGTGCCCGTGGGCAGCATGGACATCAATATGTATCGGGATGACTGGACCAAAATCAGCTATCAACCAACGGTGAGGCCCTCAAAAATCCCCTTTAACGTGGATGATAAAAACATCATCCTGGTAGATGATGTTTTGTATACGGGCCGCACCATCCGAGCGGCCATGGATGCTCTCATGGATTTTGGTCGGCCCTCTCGCATAGAACTTGCTGTCCTGGTTGACAGGGGACATAGGGAACTGCCCATCCAGGCCGACTACAAAGGAATTTTTGTGGATACGGAACCAGAAGATATGATCCATGTCCATGCCATCGAACATGACGGTGAGGACCTAGTTTACAAGGAAATTGAAAAATGAGTACCCTATTGCATAAACAAGAAACCCCCAACAACATCAAAGTGGCCGTTCTCTCCATCTCCACCACCCGAAAAATTTCCGAAGACAAAAGCGGGGCATGGATCAAAAAACAGACCAAAAAAGAAGGACACGAGGTGGTCATCCACCAGGTGGTCACCGATGAAGTGATGGCCATCCAGGAGCTTGTTCACCATATAACCGATAAAATCAACCCGGATGTCATTATCATGACCGGCGGCACCGGTATCAGCCCCAAGGATGTCACCATTGAAGCGATACGCCCTTTGTTTGAAAAAGAACTCACCGCCTTTGGCCCTTTGTTTGCCCAGCTAAGCTTTGAAGAAATCGATTCTGCCGCCATTTTATCCCGGGCCACCGCTGGCATTATAAAGCAAACCATTGTCTTCTGCATGCCCGGCAGTATCAAGGCCTGCAAACTGGCCTGCAACAACCTTATCTTTCCTGAACTTGGACATTTGCTAAAGCACATAAAGGAATAAGTATGAAAAAATTTATCGCTGACTGGGAAGAAAACGACACCCGAACCAAACAGGCATTTACAGAACTTTTGGACCATTTGAACAGCCTGACCGATATCAGTCTTGAGTTTAACGCCCGCCCCGGGGTCAGTTATTCCCTTCGCCCCCGGCACGCAAACCAGACGGACAAATCTTTGTTTGCCATGGTGGATGTCATTGATGACGACCCAAAAGAAAGATGGCTGTCCGTCTGTTTTTACGGAGAAATGATCACAGATCCCGAAGAAGCCGGAGATCTGATCCCCGAGGGTCTTATGGGGGAAGACGGATATTGTTTTGATCTCTATGAATATGACGCACAAGAGATCCTCTATCTAAAAGAACGCCTGACCCAGGCCCATGAAAACGCCTCAAAATAAACCGACAAAATGATAAGTTGTCCCGCCCACAATATGTGGCATGGGACCGCGATTCTACTATGGAGACACGTATCTGTTAAACGCTGGAGCAGAACGCTCCAGGGCGTTTGTTTGGGGATCATCCCGGTCAGACACATAATTAAAGCTTCCCTTTCTGATATTAAAAAAAAATAACTCTGGGAAGCTGAATAACATTCCCCTAAGTCCTTTTTGGGCGAGGGCACCTTGATCCATCGGCAATGTCAATAGTCCTAGGGCAGAGAACAGCCCAGTATATACCGTATTGACTGCACCGTACAAAGGACGGGGCCAGACAACATCATCTGTAAAAAACAAAAAGGGGCTATCACCGGGAAGAGGTTTGTATACGCTGGAGGATAGCGTATTAAACTCCCTTAAATATACAGCAGTTGCATTGGTTTCAGTGGTATACATACGGGCCACCATCCGTTTTCGATAGGACGGCAGCACTTCTGTTTGTTTAATTCGAAATCGCCTTGAAATTAACCCATAGAGTCGGAAGGGAATATGGGAAAAGAATTCACCGGGTCGGATATATCCGCCCAGAGCATGTTTGACTTCTTCCATCGACTCAAATGAATCGTTAATTATACGCAGGAGTTCTGTGGCACAATTTCTATTGATAAGGTCATAGGGATAACATGTTTTTAACTGTTGTTGATAGGTCTTACGGGCAAGTCGTACGTATGCCAATCTTGGCGTTATATTTGTCCAGCATACCGGTTTTACGGCCAATGAAACAGGCCCCGGTTTCGATGGAATCAACCGTCCATGAGCTACTCGGACACTTGCTCTCATCCGCTGCCCCTTCTCAAGTTCCGCATATCGCCCGCCGCTTTCTTCCAGTAAGTTGTAATTTCTCTCGTCCAACGCCGATTTTGTGAAGGATTCTCTTCGAATATCCAGATAGGTTCTCCGACTCCGATCCACCAATTCGGCCATGACAACAGGATCTTCCCTTAAGTTCCTTTCCAAAACAATTTGTGCATCAGCTGGAAAGGCATCCAGCAGTACCATCCGATTTTCATCAAGACTTCGACGGACAGCCTGATAGCGGGCCACGGCCAGCAAAAGTGGATATCCCCAATCCGGCCTTTTGGAAACCGGCAGTCTGACGACGGTGGCCATAAGCCCCCTTGCATAAACTTTTAAAAGCATCTGCTCATTAACATTGAGTTTAGACGGGTCTCCGGGTTGGGCGATGGCACTAATATCCCTTAATCCATCGTTACGCAGCGGTCGTGCCTCTTGTATCATAGACAATGCCGCCCGTTTAAGACGATTTCGCTGATATTGATTAAAAATAGAAACCATTGTCGGAGGATAAGCGGTATTGGAAATTTTGCTGGTCCCAGGCACCGTTACATCAATAGGGATATTGGCCAGTTCCTGATCAAGATTCTGAATACCATTTTTAAGAAAATCTTTGCCGTGGGCCAAGACCACGGCAGAGCGAAGTGTTTGTACTGAAGAAGATTGTTCGGTTTCTTGGGAAAACAACCCCACCCCCTTCACCATGATATCATTTTTACACAAAACCAAGTCAGACAATAACTTTTCATCAGCTTGTAATGCCTCAAGTCGTTCCATATGAGCTTCTTGAATTAGGTAATATCGGTTCAAATGGTGTTGAATAAGCCCAAAGTTTTTTGCACTGACTGAAATATGGGCCACACTAAGGGTACGATTTTCTAAATCGTTATAGATATAGCGAAAATAGGACCAGCGATCCCTAACTATCCGGAAAAAACCATCGGGAAACACCTGAAAATGGTATACCATATCTCCCAGGCGCAATGCGGTGTGCCCGCCGCTGGAATTGCCAATGTTGGAATCAATGTAAATAAATTGAATCGATTGAGGGAATCGGTTTGAACCCCCAGAGGCATCGGTTGCCATCAGGAGACATAGGAAAAGCATAATCGGGACAGATAGCCGGTGAGCGCAATGATACAAAAATGAGATCATCACCGTTCTGCCCCTACAATATCAGGTTGAATAATTAAAAAAATAGTCAGGAATGATAACCAGCCAATATTAGCTTTAATTTGTTCTGATCCGTTTTAGAAACATGCTTAACAAAGTTGGTTTCCAAAACCTGAGCCTTGGATACGCCAGCCTGCCGGAGGCCCATCCCAATGGCCAGATATGTAGATTCATCCCCTTCCCAATCGGTAATGCAATGCCGTTCGGCAAGGGTGCTCAATTCTATCATATAATCCTCATCGGACAGATTTAAAACAAAAGCGGTGGCGGCATATTCACTGATATCATACATATATTCTCTTTTGGCCACATAATTATCGCTGGAAGAAAGAGAGGAATTGGAACTTGATTTACTCGACTCATTGGATTTCCCGCTGGAATAAGAAAGGGAGCAACCGCTCAAAAATATTATAATCACAAAAAGAGATGTTAATTTTATTATTGTTTTCATCAATACCGCCTTTATTCGATGATTCGAATTAATTGTCCATAAAATATAAATTATTATACCAAAATCATCTATCGCATGGATGATTTAAAGTCAAGTTTTGATAACTGATCCTTCCTTCCAAAAAGTAGAATCAAGGCTACCCCCCAGTTCAGAGTCTCTTAGACGGAAAAACGAATGTTTAAAATGTCCCCGTCTTTGACAATATACTCTTTACCTTCCACGTAGATCTTACCGTTTTTCTTAAGTTCTGCCTCGGAACCAAGGGCTATGAGTTCATCATATTTAAACACCTCTGCCCGGATAAATCCCCGTTGAAGATCCGAATGGATCACCCCGGCAGCCACTGGGGCCTTGGAATGTTCCCGGACCAGCCACTGACGGACTTCATCAGTACCCACGGTGAAAAAGGAAATCAAATTCAAGGATTTCAAACACAGGCGGGTCAGGGTTTCAAGGGTGGTGGTGGTAATCCCCATATCCGCCAAAAACTCCGCTTTCTCTTCCTCTGAATCCAGCATGACAATCTCGGCTTCTACCTTGGCAGAAACCAACATTACCTCTATTGTCAACCGGTCACAGCTTTCCTTAAATCCTGCCAGCAGGGAGTCGTTCCCCAGATCATCCTCGGACACGTTTACGGCAATCACCAGCTTTTTTCGGGTGATAAAGGGATAGGATCGAATCATTCGGTCCTCGTCTTCACTCATTTCCAACAATCGTAAAGGCAGTTCCTGCTCCAGATGTTCCTTGAGCCGGATCATCACCCCCAATTCCTTTTGCTGCTCCTCGTCCTTGATTTTTTTCACCATGGCCTCAAGACGCTCGATCCGTTTTTCCACAAAGATCTGATCGTGCATGACCAAC
>JAFLJU010000107.1 GCA_022712835.1 Desulfobacteraceae bacterium | reverse complement strand
CAATGGTTCTGGCAATGCACAACCGCTGCTGCTGTCCGCCGGAAAGACCTGTCCCCGGCTGACCAAGACGATCTTTTACCTCTTTCCAAAGGCCTGCCCGTTTAAGGGATTGTTCCACCAGTTCATCTGTCTCGTCCCGATTCTGGACAATCCCGTGGATTTTCGGGCCGTAGGCAATATTATCATAGATGGACTTGGGAAAAGGATTTGGTTTTTGAAATACCATTCCCACCTGGGCCCTAAGGGGCACCACATCCACATCCTTGTCATAAATATTTTTATTATCGCCATTTTCATTGTCAATGGTGATCTGCCCGGTTACCTTGCATCCGTCAATGGTGTCATTCATGCGATTCAGGCACCGCAAAAAAGTGGATTTCCCACAACCGGAAGGACCGATCAGGGCGATCACTTCATTGCGGCCAATATCCAGGCTGATATTGTTAATGGCTTTTTTGTCACCGTGGTTATAATAGACATCCACATTCCGACAGCTCATCCGGGGATTCTCCACCCGGAATTCTCCAACAGTGGATCTTTCTTTTCTGGGTACCAGTTTTTTTCTCATTTTCTTGCGGGAACGGGTGCCGCCCCATTGCCTCCCTTGTCCATGGTTTGAATATTTATAGTTTACATATTTTTTTACGTTTATTAATTGCCTAGGAAAATTCGTATCCATTTTTTTTTAAAAGCAAAACAAGACCCAAGCGGGACAGACGATACTGCCTGCCCCGCCAGAGCAGTTTTTATAAGTCTGACAACAACATTGGTTTCAACGTTTTAACATTTTCATGGAACAATTTTCTTTCAGCCTCTGGCATGGGAATCAAGCCCTTGTCTGTCAGATATCCTTCATCTCCCCAGGCTTTTTCACTGGTAAACTCAGCAAGAAACTCTTTCATTCCGGGAATGGTCTGAACATGGGCTTTTTTTACATAGAAGAAAAGGGGCCTGGAAACAGGATAGCTTCCGTCGGCAATGGCCTCAAATTTTGGCTGAACGCCATCCACAAAAGAACCCTGAAGCTTGTCTGCATTCTGGTCAAGAAAAGAGAAGCCAAAGATACCCAGCGCATTTTTGTTGGCCGAAAGTTTCTGGACAATCAGGTTGTCATTTTCACCGGCCTCAATATAGGCACCGTCTTCACGAATGGTATGGCAAAGGGCTTTATAGGCATTTTTGTCCGTTTTCTTAAGGGCTTTGATCCAAGTTATCTTTTTGGCACCGCCTTCCATGGCCAGTTCCACAAAAGCATCCCGTGTTCCGGAAGTGGGAGGGGGTCCCAGAACCTCAATCTTGATATTGGGCAGGCTTGAATTCACGTCTTTCCATGTTTTGTAAGGGTTGGGAACCAGTTTACCTGCCGGGTCACTATCCAGAGAATCTGTGGCCGGAACATCCTTGGCCAGGGCCAGAAACAGATCTTTCCGGGTCAAGTGAAAGGAGGGAGCGCTCTTGGAATTGGCAATGACGATGCCGTCATAACCGATTTTCACTTCAACAATCTCTTTCACCCCATTTTTCATGGCTTTTTCAAGCTCTGATTTTTTGATACGACGGGAAGAATTGGTGATATCCGGAAATTGTACCCCCACCCCCGCCCCAAACAATTTGTGAACGCCACCGGATCCGGTTTATTCAATTTTCGGGGTTTTAAAGGAGGTGGATTTTCCAAACTGCTCAGCCACAACTGTGGCAAAGGGATAAACCGTTGACGATCCGACAACGGAGATATAATCCCTTGAAGAACTGGCAAATCCATTTCCAAGGCCCAATCCTGAAATCAGGCCAAAAACCAGGACAAACACTGAAATAAACATTTTTTTCATTTTAGGACTCCTAAACATTATAATTTTATTAACAAACCTAAACCAATAAATTACCATCTTCTTTCAAATTTCTTTCTCAAAACAACTGCCAAGGCGTTCATGGCCACAAGGAAGACCAGAAGGACCATGATGGCGGCAGAGGTTTTTTCTAAAAACGCTCTTTCCGGGCTGTCTGCCCATAAAAATATCTGCACCGGCAATACAGTTGCAGGGTCTGTGAACCCGCCGGGAATATCCACGATAAAAGCCACCATGCCGATCATCAGCAAGGGTGCTGTCTCCCCCAGGGCCTGGGCCATACCGATAATGGTACCGGTGAGCATTCCGGGCATGGCCAAAGGCAATACATGGTGGGCCACCATCTGGGTTTTGGATGCCCCGATCCCGAGAGCCGCCTCCCGGATGGAGGGGGGAACTGATTTTAAGGATGCCCGACTGGCAATGATAATGGTGGGCAGGGTCATCAGGGTCAACACCAGCCCGCCCACAAGGGGAGCGGATCTTGGCAGACCGAAAAAATTGAGAAACACGGCAAGCCCCAGCAGCCCGAAAACAATGGAGGGAACGGCTGCCAGATTATTTATATTCACCTCAACCACATCAGTCCAGCGATTGGTGGGGGCAAATTCTTCTAAATAGATCGCGGTTGCAATCCCGATGGGAAAAGACAGACACAAGGTCACAAGAAGGGTATAAAGAGATCCACAGGTAGCCCCCCATATCCCTGCCAACTCAGGTTCCCGGGAATCTCCTCCCGTAAAGAACCTGGTGTTGAACTCTTGTTTAATCCGTGACTGACAGATGAGATGATCCACCCAGGAAATCTGGGTATCATTCATGCGCCGCTCATCTTCCGGTAGATCCCGGGAGATATGCCCTTTCATGAGCATGTCCACGTCATCATCCGCTGGCACCCAGATCTCTATGGTATTGCCGATTTCATGGCGATTCTTTTTTACAAAATCTCGCAAATCAAAGGCAGCCCCGGTGCTGACGATCCTATACAATTTACGTTTGTCTGCCCGGCTTAATACCTGGGGGAAGGTTGTTTTCAGGGATTGCTTCACAAGCCCCATGTAATTGGCTGTTTCCAAATTTTCCTTGTCAATTACCGAAGGATCCAAAAAGACCTCCAGTTGGATAAAGGTCTGCTTGAATGCTGTATACCCGTTGGCAAAGATACTGATAAAAAGAACAGCCAGAAAGGCCAGACTCAAAAGAATGGCAGATAGCCCAATTCGCCTGAACCGCCTTTCGGATCGATAACGCCTGGCAAGCCCTTTATTAACCACATCCATGGTCCGGGCCCGGGTTTCCTCGGCTTTGAACGGTGCAACCGCCGGGCCTGAGGACAGATTTAAAATGGATGGATCCGTCGTTGAATTATTCATATTGCTCCCTGTATTTTCGCACCACCACCAGGGCAATCACATTGAGGACCAGGGTGACCAGAAAAAGCATCAACCCCAGGGCAAATGCGGCCAGGGTCTTGGGACTGTCAAACTCCTGATCCCCGACCAAAAGGGTCACAATCTGGACGGTTACGGTGGTTACAGTTTTTAATGGATTCACGGTTAAATTGGCAGACAAACCGGCTGCCATGACCACAATCATGGTCTCTCCAATGGCCCGGGAGACCGCCAGAAGAACACTTCCCACAATACCGGGCAAAGCTGCCGGCAACACCACCTTGCAGATTGTTTCAGAATGGGTGGACCCAAGAGCCAGGGCTCCGTCCCTTAGCGACTGGGGAACCGCATTTATCACATCATCGGAAAGGGAAGAGACAAAAGGAATGATCATGATCCCCATGACAAGACCTGCGGCCAAAGCACTTTCCGAGGAAACCTCCATCCCTAAACCGCTACCTGCATTCCGGATCATGGGTGCCACAACAAGGGCCGCAAAAAAGCCATAGACCACCGTGGGAATACCAGCCAGAATTTCCAGCAAGGGTTTTGCCACGGCCCGAAAGCGTTTATCTGCATATTCACACAGATAGATGGCGGACATAAGCCCCACTGGCACGGACACACACATGGCAATGGCCGATATCAAAAGGGTTCCCATAAAGACGGGAATAACACCAAAGGCACCGGTTGCCCCTATCTGGTCTGCCCGAATCGCCATCTGGGGACTCCATTTCAGTCCCAGTAAAAACTCGTGCAAGGGAATGATTTTAAAGAACCGTATGGCCTCGTAAAGGACAGACAAAACAATTCCGATGGTGATAAAAATCGCCAGGGTGGAACAGGCAATCAGGATATACTTTATAAAGGATTCCACATGGTTTCTGGCCCGAAGTTTAGGTTGGATACGCCGTTGAACCCAGAGAACCGCCCCGCTGCTGATAACCATTACGATAACGGCCAGGGCGGCATGGCTGATGGCCAGAAGATTCCGGTATTGATCCGCTGCGGCCTGTATGGCCGGTGTGATGGTACCGCCGACAATATTTCCCTCTACCAGGTTTTTAATATCATTGACCAAAAGATTCAGCCGGTCAGGGGGAAGCTTTTGCATCTCCTCGGGCAGGCCGGACACCACCATATCAATCATGATGCTTGACTCAAAGGCCAGCCAGAAGCCAAACACCACCAGCGCCGGCACAGCACACCACAAAGAGGACAAAGCCCCATAATAGGTGGGCCGGGAATGAAGGGTACAGGTTCCTCCACTGTGTTTCCCGACCGACAAGGCACGCCTGCGGCCCAGGTAATACCCGGCGGTAGTCAACATTAAAAGTACCAGCAACAGATTGGAAGGCGACATTCTTTACCTCAACATTTAACTCAACATTAAACTCAACACTAAAAAAAAACACCTGCAAATTCTTCCCCCCTTCTCTTACCCGATCAACTCCTGGCAAAGGAGGGGGTCACTTCGAGAACAAAGATACGCTTCTTTTATTAGGGATGTTTTAACAACGTGTTAGGGGATGGTTAGGATGCAGCGGTCATGGTGACCCGTTTTCCCCTTGTTTCCGACAACAGATCTGTGAGAAAAACGGCCATGCATGAATTTGAGGAGATCTAACAAAAAAATGTGAGGGGGTTGTCAGGAAACCATTAGATATTTATGGAATCGAACAGATAGGAGGTATTTATTTATTTTTGTTTCAATTTACCCATGAGGGTTTCGAAGGAGTCTTTTTCCAGCATCTGGCGGAACTGGGAACGATAGTTGCCGATTAGGCTGACCCCTTCAATGACCATATCATACACCATCCACTGGTCATTTTTCCGTGTAAACATTCTATAGTTGATGGGGATTTCAACGGTTTTGGTAATAATTTTAGTGTTCACCTGGGCCTTTCTTTTCTCGACCCGGTCCTTAAGAAAAACAACCTTTTCATCGGTATAAGCTTCAATTTTAGTGATATAGGTATCTTTCAATAAACGGCTGAACAGGGTCACAAACTCAAACTTTTCAGCTTCTGTTCTTTCTTTCCAGTGTCTGCCGAGGCTCAGTTGGGACATTTTTTTAAAATCAAACCGTTCTTCCACTAATGTTCCAAGCGCCTCCCGGCGTTTTTGCTTCTGGGCATCCCCTTTGAGTTCGGGCGTTCTCAAAACGGTAAGAATTTGATCCATACTGAGCTTTAACTGGTCCCGGGCAGGAGAGGCAAATACCGTATACCCCCCACTAAAAACGAACATCACCAGCAAAAAAAACCCTATTTTTCCAAAATATTTCATAAACACATCCAAATTCTTAATAATTAAAGCACTCTCAAACCGAAGGGTTTTTGATCCAATCAAGAGCTGCCTTTATATCCGGCTTAATGGTAAATACATTGTCCAGCTTGGTCAGGGAAAGGGCATTAAAAACCGTTTTACCAAGACCTGTCAGTATAAATTCACGGCTTTCTTTTTTGCTCCACTGCAGTCCTTCCACCAGGGTGGCGATACCAGAACTATCCATAAAGGAAACCAGGGTCAGATCCACGATGATCCCTTCTACCTTTTTCTTAAAAAATGGCAAAAGAGTGTCCCTTAAATTGGGGGAGGTAAACATGTCAATCTCGCCTTCCACATTAACCAAGGCGATCCCATCTTTTTCACTGCTGTTAATTTTAAATCCCATGGGTTTCTCTATTTTTGAAAAATATATTTACTGATTAATTCTTCCAGGCTGATGGCCGATTCCGTATCCATCAGGGAGTCTGAATCTTCCAACAAATCTTCAGATCCGCCCGGTGATAATTTGACAAATTTATCTCCAATCATCCCTTTGGTTCGGATGGAAGCGATGGTGTCATCGGAAATTTTTGTTCCTTTTTTTATCTCCATTTTCACCAGGGCATTGTCCTCATCAAGGGAAATCTGCTTGACCTTGCCCACGGGAACGCCTGCTATTTCGACCGAAGCACCGGGCTCAAGCCCTTCAATGGATCCAAATCTTGCAGTAATGGTGTAGGCATCTGACCCGAACAACTCAACCGACCCAAGGTTGACGGATAAGTACACTAGGCAAAGCATGCCCAGAATCATAAAAAGACCCACTGAAATTTCTGTTTTTTTCCCATACATGATGATCAATTTAAATCCTATAGTAGTAAAGATGTCAAGATATAATCCACAATCAGTATTGAAAGAGAGGTCAGCACAACGGCATTGGTTGTGGCGGTGCTCACCCCTTCTGTGGTGGGTTCTGCCATAAACCCCATGTAGGAGGGTATCCAGGCGATTAAAAGCCCGAAACTTAAGGATTTCAATATTCCCCCATAAATATCGGTAAAGGTGACGGCGGAAACCATCTTACCAAAATATGCCCCTTCGTTCACCCCAAGAAGCTTGACACCGACAAGGTAGCCCCCCATGATCCCTATCACATCAAAGACAGCGGTCAAAAGAGGTAGAGAAATGATACCGGCGATAATTTTAGGACTGATCACATATTTCACAGGATCAATGGCCATCATTTCAAGGGCAGGAAACTGATCGGTGATTTTCATGATCCCTATCTGGGCTGCAATGGCAGACCCGGCACGTCCTGTTACCATGAGGGCACAGAGAACCGGCCCCAGTTCCCGGATGATGGAAAGGGCCACCGCAGACCCTAAAAGCGCTTCTGCCCCGAACTGCGTCAGAGTGTGATACCCCTGAAGACCCAGCACCATCCCCGTAAAAAGCCCGGTAACCGCTACAATCAAAATGGACCTTGATCCTATAAATTCAATTTCCTTGAGCAGCCGGATAAACCTAAAAGGAGGGAGAAACGCCTGGATAAAGGCAATCACCAAAAAAATGGTGCTTTGTCCCAGCACCTGAATTCTATTGAGTGTGGACCGTCCAATGAGTGCCGGGATATCAAAGCTCACGGTTCATTCCTGCTCCATTAAAAGTTCATCCAGATAGTTTTTATCAGTTCTATTAAAGGGAATCGGCCCTTCAGGCTCCCCATTGATAAATTGTTTTACCCGTAAATCCTCAGAATTTCTAATCTCGTCAACACTTCCTTCGGCAATAATATCCCCATAAAAAAGAATTATAATTTTGTCTGCAATCCGAAAACTGGATTTTATGTCATGGGAAACCACCACAGAGGTAATATTGAGCTTTGAATTTAAATCCATGATAAGTTTACCAATCACACCGGTTGAAATAGGGTCAAGACCCGAGGTGGGTTCATCATAAAAGATAATTTTAGGATCCATGACAATGGCCCTGGCAAGCCCCACCCGCTTCATCATTCCGCCGGAAAGCTGGGAGGGCATCAATTTTTCTGTCCCCCTCAATCCCACCATTTCAAGCTTCATGGTGACAATGGTTTTGATCACACTTTCTGCGATTTTTGTATGCTCCCGCAAGGGAAAGGCGATGTTTTCAAAAATATTCAGATAATTAAACAGGGCAGATCCCTGGAAGAGCATCCCCATTTTTTTTCTTTTTACATAGAGCTTTTTTTTACTGGCAAGGGTCAGATCCATTCCGTCAAAATAAATAGAACCGGAGTCCGGGCGTTCAAGCCCTGTGATCTGACGCAAAAGGGTACTTTTGCCCGACCCGCTTCCCCCAAGGATCACCGTGACTTTTCCTTGCTCGAACCGGCAGTTCAGACGGTTGGATGCCACCGTATTACCGTATTTTTTGACGAGATTTTCAACTCTGATCATAGGGGTTCACGTATATCATTTAAAATTTATAATCGACGCCCATTGATACCGTAAGGGGTTTGAGCTGTCAACGGAAATCAGGCTCCAAAAAACGGCTATCTCAATGTTGCCCCACAAATTTGTAAACTAAAAGGCAAAAAAGCGCCCATCATCTGTCACCTATTCTCAGGTCAGTGATTGACAAAATGGAAAGGGCTCTATATAGATTTTAATATAATGATGGAAAACATTCCCGAAAATAATCATATTTCAGATCAGTCAACCGAACTGAAATCCTGTATGAGCAAAGTTCAACGATTGTCCAACTGCATTGAAATTGCCAATCTAATCAATTCGGAACTCTCCATTGACAAACTGTTGACCCATATTATGGAAACCACAAAAAAAGCATTTCTGGCCGATTCCGTGAGCCTGCTCCTCAGGGATGAAAAAACCGGCGATCTGACCTTTCAAATTGCCATGGGGGATGTGGGCAACGAAATCAAAGAAATCTTCCGGTTGAAAAAAGGACTGGGGATTGCCGGGTCAGTCGCACAATCGGGTATTCCGCTTAACCTTAAGGATGCGTATGAACATCCTAAATTCTCCTTAGCTTATGATAAACGGACAAACTACCGGACCCGGGCCATGCTCTGTGTGCCCCTGAAAACCCGTGGGATTACCCTGGGCATCATTCAGGTCATGAACAAGTTGTGCGCCCCTTTTTATTTCACCCAGGAAGAACTGGAGATGCTCATCACCATCGGGTCCAGTGCAGCCGTGGCCATTGATACAGCAAAAATGCACCAGACCATCCTGAAAAAGGAAACCCTTGAACGGGATCTATCGTTGGCAAAGGAAGTTCAGGAAAGTTTTTTACCCCAGACCCTGCCGGATATCAAAGGATATTGTTTTGCAGCCATGAACCAGCCAGCCCTTGAAATCGGTGGAGACTTTTATAATTTTTTCCCTCTGCCCAACGACCGGCTGGGTATCGTCCTGGGGGATGTATCGGGCAAAGGTATTTCGGCCTCCCTTTTCATGGCCCGGCTCACCAGCGATCTCCAATACTATGCACTGGTATGTCAGACCCCTTCCCAACTGTTGGAACAGGTCAATGAGATGCTCTGTGCCCGGGCAAAACGAGGCATGTTTGTCACCCTTGTTTATATTCTTCTGGATCTGCCCAAACGACAGATTCAATTTTCCAATGGGGGGCATCTTTCTCCGATTTATACCGATGAAAATGGCACCCGTCTATTAGGCTCTGATGCCACAAAAGGTCTGCCCCTGGGAATTATTCCAGGCATTTCCTATGAACAGGAAACCTTTAACCTAAAGGAAGGGTCCTGCCTGACCATTTATACAGACGGGATTACGGAAGCCAAAAACGGATCCGGAAAACTTTTTGGAATGGAACGACTTTTACTGGAAATTCAAAAGCAGCCGGAAAATCCGGATATTCTGATTCGCAATATTGCCGCTGCCGTTGATCGGCATACCCTAGGGCAAGGCAAAAGCGATGATTTGACCTTGTTGAGCATCGGGGTGGATATGGAAGAAAATCGGAGAGCCCATTGATTTGGGCAAAATGAAGATGATATCAGACAATATTCAATTTAGCATTCCCTCCCATCCAAAATACCTATCACTGATTCGGGAGGTCATGAGAAAAGTCACCCTAACCATTGGTTTTTCAGAGGATGACTCCGACCATATCACCCTTGCCGTTGATGAGGCCTGTTCCAATATCATCAAGCACAGCTATATGA
>JAFLJU010000106.1 GCA_022712835.1 Desulfobacteraceae bacterium | reverse complement strand
GCTTCGATCACCTGCTTGGCCTTAAGAAGGTCCTGATCATATCGGATGGTGACATCCACCTTGACCCGTCGGGTTTTGGTAAAATGATAGTTGATGATAATATCATTTAAGATCTGGCGGTTGGGCACAAAAAACGTTTTGCCGTCAAAGGTACGCATCCTTGTGTTCAGCAAAGTGGTGGCTTCTATTTTCCCCAGAAGATTTCCCGCTTTTACCGTGTTCCCGACCTTAAAGGGCAGGGTCGGAATCAGGGGTCTGAAAATCACTATCACGCCGATGGCAGACAAAATAACAATCATGAACAGGGCAATCATGGGGCCAGGTTTTGCGCCGACTTCCATTGCCGAGGCCATGATCACAATTCCCAGCATCAACACCCCGACACTATTGGCCACGATGGACACGGTGGCAACATTGGTAGTGAGCTTTGCCAATAGGGTTTTCAGTGCCTTGACAGCCCATTTTGTCAAAAACAGACCCACAATCAATATAACCAAGGCGATAATCAATTGAAGACCGTGTTCCTGCATCAGTTTGCCAAGTTCATGGAGTTTGCTCACTTCGTTGTTCATATGTCCTCATTTTAAAAAAGATTAATTCACCTGGGGTCAGACGTCCCCCCTTTCTCTTTCATAATCAAATGCGGTTTGCCTGTCAAGCTTAGGTCGTAAAAATAAAAAGACCGGAAGATTGCGGCTTCCGGTCTTTTGTCACAGCAAGGGAGTAAAACCCTGGCTTATGGATTCTATTGTTTTTTACGGAACAAGTTCTTTGTGGCTGGCAATAAGATTTTCCACCACCTCCGGGTCCGCCAGGGTGGAGATATCGCCGAGTTGATCAAATTCGTCTGTGGCAATTTTCCTTAAGATCCGGCGCATGATTTTACCCGAACGGGTTTTGGGCAGAGCCGGCGCAAAATTAATTACATCCGGCGTGGCAATGGGCCCAATTTCCTTCCTGACATGGGCTTTCAATGAGGCCAGAAGTTCATCGGAAGGGTCCGAGCTTACCATGAGGGTGACAAAGGCATAGATCCCCTGTCCCTTGATGGGATGGGGGTAACCGATAACAGCGGCTTCCGCCACTTCCGGATGGCTGACCAAGGCAGATTCCACCTCTGCCGTGCCCATGCGGTGGCCGGACACATTGATGACATCGTCCACACGGCCTGTGATCCAATAATAGCCGTCTTCATCCCTGCGGCACCCATCCCCGGCAAAATAATAGCCGTCAAACATCTGGAAATAAACTTTTTCAAACCGATCGTGGTTGTTATACACCGTCCTCATCATACCGGGCCAGGGCTCTTTCAGGGCCAAAATACCGTCACAGGCACCTTCCAAAACCTCTCCCTGCTCATTGAGCAGAACAGGAATAACGGAAAAGAACGGAAGGGTGGCGCTTCCGGGTTTCTGGTCAATGGCATAGGGCAAGGCCGAAATCATTATACCGCCGGTCTCTGTCTGCCACCAGGTGTCCACAATGGGGCAACGTTCTTTGCCCACATTTTTGTGGTACCAGCGCCAGGCTTCCGGGTTGATGGGCTCGCCAACAGATCCCAAAACCCTCAGAGAAGACAGATCATATTTTTCCACCCATTTTTCCCCCTGGGCCATGAGGGCCCGGATTGCGGTGGGAGCGGTGTAAAACTGATTGACCTTCCATTTATCCACCGTGGCCCAGAAACGTCCGGGATCCGGATAGGTGGGCACCCCTTCAAACATCAAACTTGTGGCACCCTGGGACAAAGGGCCATAAACAATATAAGAGTGGCCCGTGACCCAGCCGATGTCGGCGGTGCACCAAAAAACATCATTGTCATGGTAATCAAAGATATATTTAAAGGTTACCCCGGTATAGACCATGTAACCACCCACATTGTGCTGCACCCCCTTGGGAGTACCGGTTGAACCGGAGGTATAAAGGATAAAGAGCGGGTCTTCAGCATCCATCCATTCCACGGGGCAAATCGGGGATTCCTTGGCAGCGGCCTCATCCCACCAGACATCTCTGTCCGGATACATTTCAACTTGGGAACCGGTCCGCTTGACCACAAAGCAAGTTTCAACACTATGCCCGGCTTCTTTGCACGTTGCCATGGCCGTATCGGCAGCGCCTTTTAAGGGGACGGCCTTGGCACCCCGCATAACGCCATCGGCCGTCACAACCACCTTACAAAGACTATCCAAAATCCGGTTGGACAACGCTTCTGCCGAAAACCCACCAAATACGATGGAATGAATGGCCCCGATCCTGGCACAGGCCAGCATGGTGACAGCCAATTCCGGGATCATGGGCATGTAAATGGCTACCCGATCCCCCTTGACAACCCCCTTGGCTTTCAGGGCATTGGCAAATCGGCAGACTTTTTCATGGAGTTGTTTGTAGGATATTTCGAGATCTTCCCCCACATTATTGCCTTCCCAGATAAAGGCGGTCTGATCCCCCCGGGTTTCAAGGTGGCGATCCAGGCAATTATAGGAGATATTGGTTTTGGCATTTTTAAACCATTCGATGAAAACCGGCCCCTTGGAGATACTGAAATTATAATCCCTGACCTTATCCCATTTTTTTTCCCAATAAAACTCATCGGCCATCTTGGCCCAGAAGGTTTCGGGATCTTCAATGGACTGTTTGTACAATTCTTTGTACTCATCCATGCTCTTGACCCAGGCATTTTCTCGATACTCATCAGGTGCGTGAAATTTGAATTCGCTCATCGTCTCTCCTTTTCAACATAGTATATGGGGGTAGGTTTGTTTAAAAAACAGGGTCAGGCTTGGGTTAACCCAAGCGTACACCCATCCATTAATTTTCTTCGGGAACAGGGATACCGGTAAAGGGTGCTTTCTCGGTCCGGGCCACAGGCGCCTTGGTCATCAGGGCCAGAACCGCTCCAAGTAAAAGCAGGCCTGCGGCCAGAATGTACGCTATCCTGGGACTATTGGTATGGGCAACGATCATCTGGGAAACCCTTGGGAAAATAAATCCCCCCACGCCCCAGGCAGAAAAAACCAGACCGTAATTGACTCCAAAGTTTTTCAAACCGAAAAAATCCTTGGTAGCCGAGGGGAATAAAGAGAGGTTGGTCCCGTAATTAAACCCGATCAGGGTGGCGGCAATCACCAGAAGGACAATCTGAGCCGGTGTAATAAACAGAAGTGAAAAAATCACAATTGCCTGGGCGGTCATCATGATAAACAGGGTGTTGGCCCGGCCGATTTTATCGGAAAGAATGCCGGCCACAA
>JAFLJU010000128.1 GCA_022712835.1 Desulfobacteraceae bacterium | reverse complement strand
TTAATAGAATCGGGCGCATTCACAGGCAGTTTAGAATTTTCCCATGAACTTTCGTAAGCGTTCTGATTTTGGATTGTCCATGACCTGTTCCGGCGGTCCCTGCTCTTCGATACGCCCCTTGTCCAGAAAAATCAGGTGGGTTGATATTTCCCGGGCAAGCGACATCTCGTGGGTCACCATCACCATGGTCCGGTTTTCCTGGGCAAGGGTTCGAATAACCGCCACCACCTCGCTCACCAGCTCCGGATCAAGGGCAGAGGTGGGCTCGTCAAAGAGCATGACAGCGGGCTCCATGGCAAGCGCCCTTGCAATGGCCACCCGTTGCTGCTGACCACCTGAAAGCTGGGACGGGTACTGGTCCCGCTTTTCGATAATTCCCACCTTTTCCATGAGCGCTTCGGCCTGGGCAACAGCCTGCTTTTTCGACCGTTTCAGCACCTGTATGGGACCTTCGGTAATATTTTCAAGAACCGTGCGGTGATCCCATAGATTAAAGTTCTGGAATACCATACCCAGGCGGGATCTCATGTGCATCAGCTGCTTTTTGTCCGCGGGGTATTGACGGCCGTCCTTGTCCTGGCGGGTCTTAATGGCTTCTCCGGCAAGGATGATCTGGCCCGAGTCGGGTTTTTCAAGGTAATTGATACACCGAAGCAGGGTGCTCTTGCCCGAACCGCTGCTGCCGATGATGGAGATCACATCGCCGGAGCGGGCATCAAAAGAGACCCCCTTGAGCACTTTGCTCTCGCCAAATGTTTTGTGGATATCCCTGACAGACAGGGCTATTTCATCGGTTTCCATCTTATTGCTATCCTTTTCGAAAACGGGTCAGGCGTTTCTCCACCGGCCCCATGATATTGGTCAACATAACAACCACGGCAAAATAAACAAGGCCGCATGCGATCAGCGGCTCATAGATCTGAAGGCTTTGACGCTGAATCATCCTTGCAATGCCCATTAATTCGAGTACGGTAATTGTGGAGGCCAGGGCCGTGGATTTTAATAAAATAATGATATCAGAGATTAATATCGGCAGGCAGTTGCAAAACGCCAGGTGGAGACGAACCCGCCATAATATTTGAAACCGACTCATCCCGATTGCCTTGGCAGCCTCGATCTGCCCTTTGGGAACTGCCTTAATCGCCCCCCGCAGAACCTCTGCATTGTAGGCGGCCTGATTCATGCTGTAGGCAAACAGGGCAAAGGTCAGCCCCTCCCGCAGATAGGGCCACAGAAAACTGTGGCGCACCCAGGTGCCGGGCATTAACTGGCCCAACCCGTAATAGATCAGGTAAAGCTGTACCAGAAGAGGGGTTCCCCGCATGACAAACATAAACACATAGGCCGGCCAGGACAGCAAAGGCTGACCTGACAGCCTGGCAAGGGCCAGAATTGTACCGAAAATCAGGCCGATCACCCCGGCCACCACGGTCAACAGCAGGGTGAGGGGTGCCGCCGCCAGCAGGTCCGGGAGCCAATGGATGACATTTTTGAAAAATTCCATCATGCTCTCCCCCTGTTCAGACGGGTTTCCATCCACTGGAGGACCATAAGGGAGAATATGGTGATCAATAAAAACAATACCGCGGTAAACCCGTAGAAAAACGTATATTCCTTGGTGGATGCAGCAGCCCTATAGCCTGTATAAAGCAACTCGCCAAAGGCACCAAGTACTGAGATGATCGCCGAATCCTTGGTAATTGACAACCACAAATTCCCCATCCCGGGCAGGGCGTGGCGCATCATTTGGGGCAGCACCACCCGTCTGAAGATCCTGGGTTGGGACATGCCCATGGCAGAGGCGGCCTCGATGCCACCGGCGGGTACGGCCAAAAGAGCCGCACGAATCACTTCCGCCATAAAAGCCCCGGAAACAAATGCCAGGGCAAATACAGCCGCCCAGAACGGGTTGAACTGAAACCCCTTGTCCACGAACCCGGCCCAGACAAGGGCCTGTTCAGCCAGGCCAGCCACGGTGAAATAAACGATCAGAATCATCAGCAGCTCGGGCAGGGCCCGCACAACCGTGATATAAACCCGGGCCAGGCTGCGCCCCACCCGGGAACTTGAAAGCTTGAGCACAGCGGCCAGAAGTCCGAATATAACCGACATGAGGTAGGCGCTCAAGGAGACCTTCATGGTCATTATAAAACCAAAAAAGAACTCATCCCCCCAGCCGTCGGCCCCCCAGGCAAGGTAGCCCATATAGGTGGAAATCATGGGTTTTGCCCAGCTTGATCAAAACGGGACTGATCAAAACGGGACTGATCAAAGCAGACTTGATCCGAACTGGCCTGATCAAAAAAGACCTGACCAAAACAGACCTGATCCGGGCAAATTGGGGCCGGGTACTTATTCATTGGAACCATAATTATTTACTGGGAAACCATTTTTGGACCATGATATCAAGACTGCCGTCTTTTTCCAGGTCCACAAGGGCTGCATCAATTTTATCAAGTGTTGCCTTGTCACCTTTACGGACCGCATAGCCGATGCCTTCGCCAAGAATAGCATTGGCCGGGGCCTCATGTTTCACCTCGTAATCGGTTCCATCCTTTGAATCCAGGAACGCTTTGATATACTGAAAATCCATGAACACATAATCGATTCGCCCGGCGGTGAGATCGGCAATGGCGTTGTCAGCGGCAGGGTAGGACTTTGAGTCAATCTTGCCCAAATATTTCTCCACATAGGAGGCCTGGATACTAGCGTTCTGAACACCGATGATTTTTTTGGACAACCCTTTGGTATCAACAACCATTCCCTTTTCGTCGGCAGCCGTTTTGTCGGAAAACTTGGCTTTATCGGACTTCATTCCCACAAAGACCGAGGGGGCTGTATAGTAGGACATGCTGAAATCCACTACTTTCCGGCGTTCTTCAGTGATTGAGAAGGCACCGATGATAAAATCGACTTTATTTGCGGTAAGGGACGGAATCAACCCTTCCCAGGCCATCTGGTTGATCTTGTGATCCATTCCCATTTTCTCAAAAACCGCCTGGGTGAGATCCGCCTCAAATCCTTCCCATACACCGGCCTGGTTAATCTGTGTGAAGGGCATATAGGGCTCAGGTGTCATGCCCAGACGGATGGTTCCGGCATAGCCCACAGAGGCAGTTATCGTAAAAAGGGTGACGACAAAAAGTACAGCAGCTGTAATTGTGCTTGAAAATTTCATTTTAATCTCCTTTAGTCCTTCATTATTTATGCAAACCACCGCAAAGACATGCAGGAGAGCCCTGCATCTATTTTTTCAATCTCTGCTACGTTAACAGGTACAACCGAGAAACCTGCCTGGTCCAGCATGTCGATGGTGCGCTTATATTTGGCACTGATCAGAACCGTCTCATTAATCCGCAATGCGTTTGCAGCGGGTTCTTCTCCCTCGGGCAAAATCATGTTGCGAAAACCTTCAAAAAGACCGGATTCAGACATATACCGGGTAACTATAATTGTTTCCTCGTCCAGAAGGGAACAAGCGGTTTTAAAATGCAGCACCCCTTTTGGGGTGTTCACAATCTCGCCCTTATGCCCGAGTTTTTTAAGCTGGTCAATGAGCTTGTTTGCCCCGGCAAGATCAGTCCGGGCAGAGAGACCGATCTTCACAGAATCTGGTGTTACCAGGATATCCCCGCCGTCGGCATACCCACCGCCCAGCTCAAGCACCGTGTCAAAATGATCGTGCAACGCCGGGGCAATCTCTTTTGTTTCTCCCTGTCGGGAGGCTGCGCCGGGTCTCAATAAAATAGCCCCTTCACTGAATACCAGGGCTGGATCTTCAACAAAAATTGAATCTGGGTAAGCCTTGAGCGCTGGCAGCACCGTAACAGCCATACCGGCTGTTTCAAGGGCTTTTACATAGGCCTCATGTTCCGATTTCACCCCGTCATAATCCGGGTTGCCCCGGTCGTCAGCCCTCAGGCCGTTGACCACGGATGGTGATGGTTGTCTTACGATGGCCGAGTTGAAATCATAACAAGTCCTGGAGATTTGCATTTTTTTTACTTCCATATTTTATAAAAACAGTTTTTGTTAACGGTTTCACATGGCGGTTCACAAACAATAAACATCTGTTTATCAAGGCCACACCATGTGGTTCACATGTTCGATTCAACCTTTGTCTCTTCTTTCCAGATTGAACCCATTAATTTTTGTATACAATATATTGTATATTTAAATTTCCCTGTCAATAAAATATTTATAAACCCCTGGTACACAAATTGACCGTGCATCTACCCAGACAGCAAGTCAAAACAGGGGGTATAAATCAACGTCCTTGTAAAATGGATGTATCGAAAATAATTCCGGACAAAAATAGTAGATCGCTATATTGCCGGTTTTAACGGTGGGAGATCAAACCGTATCATAAAAGGCAAGTTCTGGATTCCAGTGGTGGCATCTCAGAAACCGCTCCAATTCAGCTCCGTTTCTTTCTTCAAACAAATCAATGATGGTCTTATGCTCTTGGTTGGTGGTTTTGAGTACCTTTTTCAAACCGCCCCCCTTTTCCAATGTATAGGTCTGACGGATAAAAATTTTTTTAAGCAGCTGAATCACCTTGATGAGTTCCTGGTTGCCCGATTTTTGTATATAGATATCGTGAAACAGGTTCTGATAGGTATAATACGCTTTGATGTCATCGGTTTCAATGGCCGTTTCCATCTGCTCATAATATTGCAGGAGATGATCAATATCCTCCCGGGTGATCCCGTTGACAGAGAGGCTGGCGGCAAATCCCTCCAGAACGCCCAGTAAGCCGTACACTTCCCTGGCCTTATTCTTGTCGACCCTTTTGACTATAAATCCTTTCCTGGGAATACTCTGCAGGTATCCTTCGGTGGCCAATTGAATTAATGCCTCCCTGACCGGAGTCCGGCTGATGTTCATGTCATCAACCACCATTTTCTCATTGATTTTAGTTTCAGGCAAAAGGCTGCCGTCGTTGATTTTTTCCGAAATATATTGATAAACATGATCCTTCAACGACTTGAATGAATCCATGGTGTCTCCTTTTGTGTCTGCAATTTTGCGCCGGATCGCTATATCATCACCGGGCCTTCCTCCCAGATTGGAGGGGTCTACCGTTTCCGGGGTCATCGATAGCTTTCAACAAGTTTTTGAAGCGCCTGATCACCGGGGCACAATTGCTTTTCTGTCAGCGAATTTAGGGGGATGTCCGTGGTGTCAAGAATGTCATGGGTCTCCTGAAGCGTCTCATTGAGATGGAGGATACCCGTCAAAAGATGCCCCTTTTCCCGGTGTAATTCCAGTGCATCAATGGACGACCGCCTCGTGGTGATATCATTGGCATCATCGCTTTTATGCAGGAGGACAACCCCCCCGTCATGGAGGGTCACAGGTTGGGTGGTTCCGGGTTCATACTGGGTGGTGATTTCCTGCCGGGGGGGGATAAAATCAAAGGTTGAGGTGGCTTCTGAATGGTCCCGGACCCATTGGTAGCTTTTGGTGGAGGTGGCGGTATTATTAAAGGTCACACAAGGAGAAATCACATCAATCAGGGAAAAGCCTTTATGGGACATGGCCGCCTTCAAAAGAGGAACCAGCTGGGCCTTATCACCGGAAAAACCCCGGGCAACAAAGCCTGCACCCAGAGCAATGGCCAATTCACACAGATCAATGGATTCAAACGGATTTGGCTGTCCTTTCCGGCTGGCAGACCCTTTATCTGCCGTTGCCGAGTCCTGGCCCTTGGTGAGCCCGTAACAACCGTTGTTCATGACAACATAGGTCATGTTAAGGTTCCGCCGGGCAATGTGGACAAATTGTCCCATGCCGATGGACGCGGTATCCCCGTCACCGGAAACCCCCAGATAAACCAGATCTTTATTGGCCATATTGGCACCCGTGGCAACCGAGGGCATCCGGCCATGGACCGAGTTGAACCCATGGGATTTTCCCAAAAAATAGGCCGGCGTTTTTGAAGAACACCCGATACCGGACATCTTGACCACCCTATGGGGCTCTATACAAAGCTCATAACAGGCCTGGATGATGGCATTGCTGGTGGAATCATGGCCACAGCCGGCACAAAGGGTGGAGTCTGAACCTTCATAATCGCGCCGGGTATACCCGAGATCATTTTTGGGAAGGTCGGGATGACGAAAACTGGGGCGACGGGACTTCATTTGACACCTCCTTGATGGGGGGTTTCTTCGGGTAATCGGGCGAGTCTCTCTTGTATGGCTCGGGCAATATGGGTGGCCGTGATGGGCATGGCATCGATATTGGTGACGGGAAACAGCTTGTCCGGACAAAACCCGCACTCGTTGATCAGCAGGGTGCGCATCTGGCCGTCCCGGTTCTGTTCTATGACAAAAATCTGGTCATGGCAGTTAACAAAATCAATCACCTCATCCTGGAAAGGAAACCCCCGAAGCCGTAAGGTATTGACGATGATATCTTTCAACCCAAGCTGATCCATGGCTTCATAGGTCGCCTGGGTACTGGTGCCGAAAAAAACAGCTCCATAGCGGCTTGCCTGGTCGGATATCTTGATATGGGGCTTGGGTACCAGGGTTTTGGCGGTCTGCCATTTTCGGGTGAGCCTTTCCATGCAGCGCACATAGGCCTCACTCTCCTCTGTATAACCAGCATATTCGTCATGGGAGGATCCCCGGGTAAAATAGGCCCCCAGGGTGGGATGGGTGCCGGGAATGGTTCGGTAGCAGAGCCCGTCACCGTCCCGGTCCAAATACCGGCCCCATGTTTCTGTCATAGCGTCCAGTTGTTCCCTGTCAAGCACCTTTCCCCGGTTATAGCTCCGGCTGTCATCCCATTCCAGGGGCAGGCATACATGATCGTTCATGCCCAGATCCAGATCACTCATGAGTATCACCGGGGTTTGAAGGGTTTCCGCCAGATCAAAGCTGTCCGCCGACATCTCAAAACATTCCTTTGGGTCACAGGGAAACATCAGTACCTGTTTGGTGTCCCCATGGGAGGCATAGGCACACATCAGCACATCAGATTGCTGGCTCCGGGTGGGCATTCCCGTGCTGGGTCCGGTTCTCTGAACATTGACCAGCACCACGGGAATTTCTGCAAAATAGGCAAGCCCCAGGAACTCACTCATCAGAGAGACACCGGGGCCCGAGGTGGCGGTAAAAGCCCGGGCCCCGTTCCAGGACGCGCCCATAACAATCCCCAGGGCAGACAATTCATCTTCTGACTGGATAATGGCGGCCTTTTTTTTCCCGGATTCATCCAACCGATAAATGCTGGTAAACTTGTCAAAGGCTTCAATCACAGAGGTGGACGGGGTGATGGGATACCACCCGACCACGGTTGCGCCTCCGTACACCGCACCTAAGCCCGCTGCCGTGTTGCCGTCCATCAACATATGACGGCTAAGTTTTTTACTGGATTTCACCGACAATTTGCAGGTATCGGGGAAATGTTGGGCCGCATATTCAAATCCCAATTTTAGAGCATGGATATTCGGTTCTGCCAATTTGGGTTTTTTCTTAAATTGCCGGGTGATGGAATCGGTGAGCACGGAAAAATCCATATCCAGCAGATGGGCCAGAGCCCCGACATAGAGAATATTTTTGAGCAGCTGCCGAAGTTTTGGGTTCACGATTTCCCGGATGCAGATCTGGGTTAAAGGGATACCGATGAGGGTGATATCCTTGCGCGAAAAATCCTCGGGAAGCGAGCGTGTGGAATCATAGAAAAAATACCCCCCGGGTTCCAACTCCTCATAATCCTTTTTCAGGGTCTGCCCGTTCACCGCCACAATGAAATCATACCCCCCCCGACGTCCCAGATAGCCCTGTTCATTGACTCGCACCTCATACCAGGTGGGAAGTCCCTGGATGTTGGAGGGGAAAATATTTTTGGGACTGACCGGAACCCCCAGCCGAAAGACGGCTTTGGCAAAAAGGTTGTTGGCACTGGCAGAACCAGACCCATTCACATTTGCAAACCGGATCACAAAGTCATTAACACTTTCAAGTTTCATCATTTTTGCCCTGCCTTTGCTGTATTGTAAGTATATTTTTGCATATCCCAGGCAGCAGTGGGACACTTTTCAGCGCACAGGCCGCAGTGAAGGCAGACATTTTCATCCTTGACCATGACCCTGCCCGTGGGCAGCAGGTCAGAAACATACAGCGCCTGGGATTGGTTGTTGGCAGGAATGATAAGGGATGACCGCAAGCTCTCCTCATCCTGGT
>JAFLJU010000188.1 GCA_022712835.1 Desulfobacteraceae bacterium | reverse complement strand
TCTGTTTTTGACCCATAAACAATGGCCGGTATGGCTTTACTGTCTCTTAATTTTCTAGCAGCGCCCTTGCCTTTGGTTTCTCTGGTTTTTGCGTTTAGTTCAATTAATTCCAACGTTTTTTCCTCCGTATCTGCATTTTGTTTAGCAGAAGACTAATATATATAATTTTATACAAATAGAGAATTTACAGAATCGCCCCGATAACTGCGCACGATTGCCTCTCCCACCAATTTGGCAATGGAAAGCGTTTTAATCTTGTCACACTTCTTTGCTTCTTCTGATAAGGGAATGGTATCCGTTGCAACAAGAGAATTTAAAGAAGAGTTATTGATTCTGTCAATGGCCGGACCGGAAAGGACAGGATGGGTGCAATAGGCATGAACTTCCTTGGCTCCCTTCTCCCGGATTACACTGGCCGCTTCGGTCAGTGTCCCTGCGGTATCTGCCATATCATCTATAATAATAGCGATTTTATCCTGAACATCACCAATGATGGCCATGGCCTTGGCCTGATTTGGCGCACTCCTTCTTTTATCTACAATGGCAAGACCGGCATCAAGTCGCTTGGCGTAAGCCCTTGCCCTTTCAACCCCGCCCGCATCAGGAGAAACAACCACCAAATCTTTGGGAAAGCGGGTCTTAATATCATCAAGAATAATGGGGGCAGAATACAGGTTGTCCACGGGCACATTAAAAAAACCCTGGATCTGGCCTGCATGGAGATCCATTGTAATAACCCTGTCAACACCGGCGACTTGCAGAAGATCCGCAACAAGTTTGGCGCTGATAGGCACCCGGGGAGATACTTTTTTATCCTGGCGGGAATACCCAAAATAGGGTATCACAGCTGTAATTCGGCTGGCAGAAGACCGCCTAAATGCATCAATCAGAAGCAAAAGTTCAACCAGATTATCATTCACAGGCTGACAGGTGGACTGAATAACGTATATTTCCTTTCTCCTGACGTTCTCATGAATTTCAACCTGGGTTTCCCCATCACTGAAACGGTTGACCTTCAATCTCCCTAATGGTTTTGCAAGGTACTCTGAAATTTTTTCAGCCAATAGCGGATTAGAATTCCCTGCAAAAATGGACAAGCCATTCATATTAAGTCTCTTTTTTTTAGTATATTAAGTTTGGCTGGGGCGAGAGGGTTCGAACCTCTGAATGCAGGGATCAAAACCCTGTGTCTTACCACTTGACGACGCCCCAGTACATTAAACTCAAATCTCAACGCTTTAACGAGGTTAAAAAAATCTTTTTCGGACCCACGGACCATTTTTCTGTAAGCAATTCATATGCGTTCCTTGCATCCTCTTGCCCGGAGAAAAGAGCAAAAAGAGACGAGCCACTCCCAGACATAAATACATCTTTTTGCAGCAAAGATTCCATTTGTTCCTTGGTAGCCCTGATCTCAGGGTATAATTTGCATGCCGACCCTTCCAGGTCATTGTGCAATTTTGCCCCACTCTCAAAGCCTCGCCCTCGTAACAGTGCGTTCAAACCAGAATTAATATTATAATTGTGTTTAGATGTCAATCTAAAATTCATATTTTTAAAAACATCCGGGGTTGAAGCAGACACACCCGGATCACATAAAACCAGATACCATGTAGGTATTCCAGGGTATTTCGTAAGTTTTTCCCCCACCCCTGTTGCCAAAGCCTGGGTCCCGAAAATAAAAAATGGGACATCCGCTCCCAAACTCAGCCCCAGATCCATCAGTTCTTTCTTGGAAAAAAAGTCTGAACAATATTCATTCAAGGTCATCAAAACCATGGCCGCGTTGCTGCTGCCACCGCCAAGCCCGCCACCGACAGGGATCTGTTTTTTGATTTGAATCAAAACCCCTTTTAAAGGAAGCCCCCCGTTGCGTTTTCGATAGGCATTAAAAAATAAATCAGCTGCTTTGTATGCCAGATTTGTCTCATTTTCCGGCACAAGGGGATGATCACAAGAAATCCGAATACCGCTTCCTTCAAAGGAAAATTCCATTTCATCCCAAAGATCAATTTGAGACATCAGGGAATTTAACTCATGAAATCCATCACTTCTTTTCCCCGTCACAAACAAAAAAAGATTAATTTTAGCAAAAGATAACTTTTTCAGACTCACTCATTTGCCTCGACATAGGCAATCCGAATTTCACTGAGCAGAACCCTTAACATATTTTCCTCATCTTTGGTCAGATTCCCCCGGGTTTTTTCTTCCAGCATGGCAATCATATCAATGGTGTGCTTTGCCAGGTCAAGATTTTTGGATTTTTTACCCGTTGACGGATCTTCAACACTGCCCAACTGAACAAGCCCCGATGAATACAAAGACAAAATAAAGCCTGAAAAATCAATTTTAGGCAGGGTCTTCTCAGGAGATTTCGGTGTTCCCTCCTCCATTACAAATCCATTTCCCTCGGGCATATCATCTCTCCTCAAAATTTATTTTTTTAATTACGCTTCATCTTCAATGCGGATCACAATATCCGCCACGGTGGTTCCTTCTCCTTCACCATGGACAAAAAGCGGGTTAATATCCAACTCTGCAATACTAGGATGATTATCCACCATGGCTTTCATAGACACAATGTTTTTTTCAATTGCTTCTATATCAGAGGGGGCCTGCCCCCTCAATCCTTTTAAAATCGGGTATCCCTTTATGCTTTTCACCATTCGTCTAGCAACATTGCGCCCCATGGGGGACAACCTAAAGGCCACGTCCTTGTAAACCTCAACAAAAATACCCCCCAGTCCGAACATGATGGCATGGCCAAAGACGGGATCCTTTGTCACCCCGAGAATCACCTCCTTGCCCTTTGGCGCCATTTTTTGTACAAGAACGCCGGTAAGCTCGGCATCCGGATCATAGGCGCGACTACTTTTCATAATCACCCCAAAGGCCTGTTCAACCCCCTTTGGCTCCTCAAGGCCAACCTTCACCCCACCGGCCTCGGATTTATGCAGAATTTGGGGAGAAACAATCTTCATAACCACAGGATATCCGATTTTATCTGCAATCTGCACTGCCTGGGCAGCCGTCTTGGAAAGGGCCATGGGAATGGTTTTAAACCCGTAACATTTAAGAAGCTCATTTCCATCCAGTTCCCCCAGTATTTTTCGGCCTTCTTTTTTATATTTTTCAAGGATGGCACTAGCTTTTTCCCTGTCATAGACAAGATCATATTGGGGTAAAATTTTCCGGAATGACCACTTCATACCTTCCCGCAAAGCCCCCAGACTTCTGGCAGCACTCTCGGGAAACTGGTAAACTGGAACTTTATGCTTTTGCAACAATTTAACCCCGTCGGACACATCCACCACCCCCATGAAGGCACATAAAATAGGTTTGATACTATTCCTGGCTATCTTCACAATGGCCTCTGCCGTACCAATGGCATCGGTCATGGACTGGGGAGTCAGGATAATCAGGGCCGCATCCACCCCCCGGTCGGCCAGAACCGTTGCCAGGGTATTTTCATACCGGTCCTTGGCCGCATCTCCGATTACGTCCACGGGATTGTGAAAATTAGCCGTAGCCGGCAAATATTTTTTCAATTCCTTGACCGTATCCGCTGAAAATTCAGCCAGTTTCAACCCGGACTGCTCACTCATGTCCGTGGCAATAATACCAGGCCCGCCCGCATTGGTCACGATAGCAACCCGATCCCCTGTGGGATATTTATTGGCCGCAAAAGCCTGGGCATAATCAAATAATTGATTTACGGTTTTGCACCGCAAAATTCCCGACATGGTAAATATCCCGTCATAAATGGCATCGGAA
>JAFLJU010000610.1 GCA_022712835.1 Desulfobacteraceae bacterium | reverse complement strand
TGTCCATTGGAGCGGCAATTGATCAAAAATGGGTTTGACCTTGAGGGCATCACTTTGTGTATCATGGACAGACTTGATGATCTGGGAATAAGCAAGTCCCTTTTCCCCCAATTCTTCCGGAGTGGCATAGATGAAATTTTCATCCTTGTTTACAAAGGAGAAAAAGCTGAACCGTTCCCCAAGCTCCATGACGGCACTGGCCTCGGATTGTTCCGGTGTGCCGCCCTTGCCCATTTGCTTTTTGGTGCCGGTCACCCGTTGGGCATCGGCACCGCATTCAGAGAAAAAGACCGGGATATCCAGCCTGCCGTTATCAATGCGCCGGGTCTGGCTTAAAATGTCCAAATCCAAAGCGGCTGTTCGCTCTTTGAACCGTTTGACGGTCTCTTCAGGAGACATGATCTTATCCTGATCGTAGGTATAGCCTTTTTTGGCATCCTTTAATTCAATTTTATAACCCATTGATCTACCCTTCTACCCTTCTTTTGAATATTTTAGCTTGCCCGGAGGCAACACAAACAAATCAATTAATCAACCGCCAGATCAGCCAATGGTTCAACCAGTACAATCTCATCGCCGACCTTAATCATCCCACCTGTTAGAACCTTTGCAAATACACCTTCCCTGGGCATAATGCAATCCCCTGTGCGGTAATAGATGGCACATTTTTTATGGCATTCTTTCCCGATTTGGGTCATTTCAACCAGGGCATCCTGTCCAAGACGTACCCGCTGGCCGATGGGCTGTAACTTCCAGTCAACCCCGGTGGTGGCGATGTTTTCGGCAAAATCACCAAAATTAAGTTTAAACTCTTCTGTACTGACCTTTTCGATGCTTTCAGCCGATAACAAACTTATTTGCCGGTGCCAGTCTCCTGCATGGGCATCCTCTTTTATACCATGGTTTTCGACAAGCTCCGCCTGGTCCACACAGGTTTTGATAGTGCCTTTTTTCTTGCTTATAGCAATGGAAACTATTTTCACGTTTTTTCCCCTGTAAATTAAGTTAATCATACATTTACACAGGGTTTTATATCACAATGTAGCACAAAAATCCAACCCATATCTTCCCCCCAAAGCATAACGATTGATTCTATTGTTCCATGCATTGACATGGTCATGAATAGATGCTAACCATTTTTAGGTATTTTAACTCCCAGCAATGACGTTTGCATTATCAATTTCATTTATTCACGATGAATTGCAATCAGGTGCCAGCCTATTCCTTGTTCAAATGCGATAGTCAGCTTTGAATGTGTTTCGACACAATCTCTGGGGAACTCAAAGGAGGTATTTATGAAGATCAAATCGCATTATTTACATTTTCTGATAATAATCATAGTTATGTTGTTCGGCTTTACCTCAATTGTGGCTGGCGCGGGCCTGATCCCGAAAAAGGAGTTTTGTGTGACCAACAGCCTGACAAAACCATTGACAAAGGTCTGTCGTGGCAATGGTGTATGTTATCCTGGGAGTGATTCCCGCTACCTGAAAATGTCTGTCCGAGAAGGGCTCGACCCCGAAATCTGGGGACTGGAAATCCCCCCGGGCCAGACCAAATGCATGAATATTACAAAAATTAAAGTAAATTACGCCAATGTATATGCAAGAATAGATTCCGTAAACTACATAAGATTTACAGAGAACAGGGGTCAAAATGGCCATTGTGACAAATATATAGAGGTTGTGAATCAGACAACCGTGTATAAGCGTGACGAAAACTGCCTAAGATAAAATGGTAGCCCATGGGCTTCATCCCTAACAATCCCGGGCCATCAGGAATCTGATGCACCGAAGAATCTTGCTTGTCAGGCAAAGGACAATCAATGCAAAATACAATTGGCGAACCCCAGACTATAAGCGGAATTCACTACCTGACAGCCATATTAATCATGGGCATATATGGCGGTCAGGTCTGCCCCCTTGTTGAAACCCTTAAGCTATTGGACTGGTATTTTAATTTTGGATTCTGCCGTATAAAATTAATGTTTAATATCTTACCACCCACAGGGGGCTGTTGGCTTAATAAGTGTTTTTTTAATCCTTCCCTTGCCCGGGTCAACCGGGACATAACGGTTCCCATGGGAATATCCAAAACCCTGGCAATCTCTTTATAAAGCATGTCATCCATGTAATAAAGGGTCAAAACTTCGCGGTATTTTACCGGAAGCTTTTCCATGGCGGCATCAATGCCGTTTAAGCCTGATTTTTCCACAAGAACTTCTTCCGGGTCCTTTTGTTTGATATGGCTTTTCAAAAATTCAATATAATCGGTTTCAGACAGTCGCTGCTGATTTTTAATCTTTTGACAGCTTTTCAGAAAATTATTTCTCAATATTCTCAACAGCCAGGACTTGCACTTAGAAAACTCCTTGAGCTGATGGAATTTATTGTATGCCATCATAAAGGTTTCCTGAACGATATCCTGGGCATCAAACACATTACCTGTATATTTCAGGGCCACATTATATAAAAGCGTCATATGGGGATAGGTCAGCTCTTTAAATGCCTGCCTGTATTCCTTTTGATTGCGTCCCATTTTATCATTTCCTGATTTTGCCCCTCGTTTCATTAAGGTAATCAGAATATGAATCAATTCAATTGCCCATGGCAGTTTTCTTTTTACAGGCGATCCATGGCCTTTCTTCTAAGGCGAACCTAGCTGATTTTTTATTCCCCGGATTTGATATTGTCTTGATCTTTAATTTTCTGGTCTTTAATTTTCTGGTTTTTACTCTCTTTATTTTTTTTTGATACCGGTTCCAGATGAACCATTACATCAATGATTCGGCTGTTTTTTTCAAGAAGAATCTCTTTGACGGTTTCAGAGATGTTATGACCCGCCGTGACC
>JAFLJU010000692.1 GCA_022712835.1 Desulfobacteraceae bacterium | reverse complement strand
AAGCTAAGAAGGTAACAGAGCAGACCACAAAGGTGGAAACAATGGAAGAGCTTGTGTAGGCAAGAAATATAAAGGACATGGTGACACCGTTTAATGCGGCATAGATCACAAACAGCGCAGTGGCCGTGGAGGCTTGAATCTTTTGAATCCGGGCGCTCAGGTAGAAGACAAATCCAAGCTCTAGGATAATGAGACCATAAAAAACCATTTTGTTACCGAAGACAAATTGGATTGCAGCTTGGCTGTTGGATACATAGTAGGCAATAAAGGCGGTAAGTCCTAGGCCAACGGCCATCCAATTATAAACACTTCTGATAAAAGAATTCACTTTTGTCAGTGCATTGGGTTGTGAAGTTGAAAAGGCTGGGTTCATAGCGTCCTCCGAAAAGTTAATTAAAATATAATATTGGAATCAATATAACACGGGAAGGGGAAATTTCAAGATTACAATTCGGTTAAGAGGCTATTTATTGTACGATTTGATATGGAATAATAAAAGTTAACATAATATATATTATCAGACAATAGTAGTATATTAGATTTCATTTAATATACATCCTGTTTAAATATTTAGGAAGAACCAAAATATTAGTATTGTTAAAACCATGCCATTGTTTTATAAAATATGACTTTGCCATTGAATGGGTACAAAATAAAATGAAAACAGCTGAAAAAAATAACGGACATATATATACGGTTTCAACCCTGACAAAGGAAATCAAATCTCTTCTTGAAGAGCGGTTTTCATTTTTATGGGTTGTCGGAGAAATTTCAAATTATGCCACACCAGCCTCGGGGCATTCCTATTTTTCCTTGAAAGACACAAGTGCTGTCATTTCCTGTGTTATGTTTAAACAACAAAAACGACGTCTCAAATTTGTCCCTGAATCGGGTATGGAAATCGTCGGCCTTGCCAGAATCTCTCTTTACGAACCCCGGGGATCCTATCAATTGATTTTTGAACACTTGGAACCTGAAGGTGCCGGTTCCTTACAAGTGGCCTTTGAACAACTCAAAAAAAAATTGGCATCCCAGGGCCTTTTTGAAGAGCTCCACAAAAAACCAATTCCATTTTTGCCTTCAAAAATTTTCGTGATTACCTCAGGATCCGGCGCAGCTGTCCGGGATATCATTCATGTTGCCACCCGAAGGTTTTCCGGATGTCATCTTCAAATTGTCCCTGTTCAAGTTCAGGGAAAAACAGCGGAAAATCAAATCGCCCAAGCCATTGAAATGGTGAATCTTAATTCAAAACCTTCTGAGCTTATCATCCTTGCCCGTGGTGGCGGCTCCATTGAAGACCTATCTGCTTTTAATTGTGAACGGGTAGCCCGGGCTATCTTTAACTCCATGGTTCCTGTTATTACCGGGGTGGGTCACGAGACTGATTTTACCATTGCTGATTTTGTTGCGGATTTAAGGGCCCCTACCCCTTCTGCTGCTGCGGAACTTGCCCTTCCGGATAAAGGCACATTGATTTATAAAATTAACCGGTTGACGGCGTCTTGTGCCCAGGCCATGGACCGGAAAATTAATTTTTCCAACCAAAGATTAGATGACCTTCACTCACGACTTAAGAGTCCAAGTCGGGTACTAAATGACCACAGAATTCGGATAGACGAGTGTGATACGCGGATGAAGCGAAACCTTAAAACCCGGGTTTTGTATAACAAGGAAAGGGTTTCTTGGTTGCAAAATGCCTTGAAAGGAAAAACACCTCAGATCTTTGAACATCGCAATCAGGTGGATAGATTGACCGCTAACCTGGCACAAGGGATGGATAATCGCTTTTCTGCCATGAAAATAAAAGTTAGGGAGATGGTTGTCAAGCTTGATGCCTATAATCCGAGCTTTATTTTGGATAGGGGGTATAGTATTGCCAGGGTTTTGCCGGCAAAAAAAATACTCATGGATGCAAATGATGCTTCCGTGGATGATCAAATAGAAATTGTTTTATCTAAAGGACGCCTGGTTACCCGGGTGGAAAAAAAAATAAATGGCTAAAAAAACATTTGAAGCGGCCCTGAAACAACTTGAAGAAATTGTAAGGGAGATGGAATCTGGTGACTTAAGCCTTGAACAAGCAGTGAAAAAATATGAGGCGGGCATTACCAATTCCAAATATTGTCTGGACATTCTGGATCAGACCGAAAAAAAAATAACCCAGCTAACCCTTGGTACTGATGGGTCTATGAAGGAAGAATCTTTCGACAATGAATAATTTTTCATTCGATTTATCCGCCTATTTAAAAGAAAATAAATCTCTTGTGGAGACCTGTCTTAAAAAAATACTCAACCAGTTTGATCAGAGCCGTGAATTGGTTCAGGCCATGACCCATTCTCTTATGGCCGGAGGGAAACGCCTGAGGCCCGTGCTTGCCTTAGCAGCGGCCAAAGCCTGTGGTGGTAACCCCCTGATAGCCCTGCCCGCTTGCTGCGCCATTGAAATGATCCATACCTATTCCTTAATTCACGACGATCTTCCGGCCATGGATGATGACGATTTAAGAAGAGGGCTTCCCACTTGTCATAAAAAATTTTCAGAGGCCACTGCTATTTTGGCAGGTGATGGCCTTTTGACCCACGCTTTCCATATATTGACCCGGCCTGCATTATTTGAATTTTATCCGGATAAGAAGGCGCTTCTTGAACTTGTAATCCGGATCTCAGATGCTGCCGGGGTTAATGGAATGGTGGAGGGACAGATGATGGACATGCAGTCCCAATCCCGGGAAAACAAGAATGCCTTGGGAACCATGGGGAATAAAAATGTCCTTTCAGACCATCTTAAAAAAATACATGGCCTGAAAACCGGCAGGATGATATGTGTTAGTGTGGAGGCGGGTGCTTTAAGCGTGGGGGCAGATTCCGAGAAACTTTTGTCCCTTAAATGCTATGCCGACAGTATCGGCCTTGCTTTCCAGGTGATGGATGATATCTTAAATGTTGAAGGTGACCCAAAAATTTTGGGGAAAGCTATCGGGTCCGATGCCCTGCACGATAAAATGACCTTCCCTAGCATCCTAGGCCTTGATGAATCCAAGATTTATGCAAAGCAGTTGGTTGACACTGCACTGACCGCCATTGAAGGGTTTGATAAGAATGCTGATCCTTTGCGGGGCATTGCCCAGTATATTATTGACAGAGATCATTAAAAAAGAGATCACTTAAAGAGACCATTCAATTGGGTCCCTTTAAAAAAGAATAAAAAAAGGGTGTAGCTATTGAGTCTGCTTGAACAAATAAATACTTCTGGTGACATAAAAAAATTATCACGTGATGAGCTGCCTTTGCTGGCACAAGAAATCCGAAACAGAATCATTGAGGTGGTTTCCAAAAACGGCGGTCATCTTGCTTCAAGTCTGGGAGCCGTTGAACTCACCCTGGCCATTCATTACGT
>JAFLJU010000690.1 GCA_022712835.1 Desulfobacteraceae bacterium | reverse complement strand
CGTTCCCTCAGATAATACCGGTCATTGCTGGACATTTCTTCGGCAAAACTCTTTTTCCGGTTCAATACCACCACTTGTTTGCCCTGGGTTGCCAAAAAATCGGCGGTAATCAAACCGGTCATGCCTCCGCCCAGAACAATGACCTTGTTTCCTGGAGTTTCCTTGCCCCTGAACAGGTCCACATTGGTGATCAGTGCCATGGCCGTCTTGAACAAGCCCCGAATCACCGGCATATCCGGCATGGAACCCGTGGCAAGAATCACCTTGTCCGGCTTGATTTCATCCAGAAGGTCTACAGATAATGGGGTATCATACCGGGTTTCAATCTTCAGGCGGGCCATTTCCTCTTTGAAAAAACCGATGATATCTCCCAGTTCCCCCCGACCGGGAGCCGTGGCAGCCAGGGACAAAAGGCCTCCACAGGAGTCTTCTCGCTCACAAATCAGGGTATCATGCCCTCCCAAAGAGAACATTCTGGCAGCGGCCATGCCTGCAGGCCCTGCCCCTACCACCAGAACCTTTAGACGGGTTTGAGATGCGGTCTCTTCCTTGATTTTGTATTCCCTTCCCACGTCGGGGTTGACCACACAGGAGCCAGGCTCTTTTGCCAGAACCGCATGGATGCAGCCAAGGCAGCACCCCACACAGGGTCGGATCTGGGAAAGATTGCCTTCCCTGGCTTTTTTCGGATATTGGGGGTCTGCCAGAAACGATCGCCCCATGGAGATCATGTCGGCTTTTCCTTCTTTTAAAATCTGGTTGGCATGTTCCGGGTCTTTGATCCTGCCCACGGTGATCACCGGTATGTTCACCACCTTTTCCACGGCCTCGGCCAAATGGACAAAACAGCCCTGGGGGGTATACATGGAGGGGATGGTCAATTCCGTGGATCCGTAGACCCCGCCGGAGATGTGAAGATACACCACCCCGGCTTGTTCCAGCAAGGGGGCCAGCCGCAGGGTGTCTTTGAGTTCCCAGCCGTTTTCAATATAGTCGTTTCCGTTGATGCGGATACCCACAGGAAATTCTTTGCCTGCCCGTTCCCGGATGGCCTCAATGATTTCAAATAAAAACCGGGTCCGGTTTTCAAAGGACCCGCCGTATTCGTCGGTCCTGATATTGGAATTGGGTGCTAAAAACTGGTTGATCAGGTACCCGTGGGCGCCATGGATTTCAATAAAGTCAAACCCGGCTTCCCGACATCGCCTGGCAGAATCCCCAAAACAGGCGGCCAATTCTTTTATCTCTTCAACCCTAAGGGCCCGGACCTCTCCTTTGACAACCGCTGGCGCAGGGATGGCTGATGGGGCTACCTTTTGGGGAAGATAGGACTGGCGACCCCCGTGCATGAGCTGGACCCCGAATTTGGTATCATATTTTTTAACCCGGTCCACCATGATTTTTAATGAAGGGATACAGGAATCATCATACATCTGGGGAAGGTCCGGCAGTTCCTGGCCGCCGGGGTGGACACTGCCTCCCCCCACCAGCATCATGCCCACTTCCCCCCGTGCCCGCTCCACAAAATATTCAATGAGTTGATCGGTCACATGGCAGTTTTCATCCACGCCAAAGTTAATACTCATGGCTGACATCATCAGCCGGTTCTTTACTGTCATATTTCCTATCTGGATGGGATTAAAAAGGTGGGATAGCATTTAGATTAGACTCCTTTCATGAGCGAACAATTTCCAGCGAAAACTAGTATCAGAAACTAGAACATAAAGCTAGTTTGACTATATCAAACTTAACTATATGCAAATTTATTCTTTTGACACAAGTAATATTTCCGGTTTCCAAATATTCTTCATAGCTTAAGCCGCGGTTATTCAAAAGTCTCGTTAAAAAATTAAGGGTCAGGTGTCCTGGTTGGCAATTTTTTCCAGCAAAGATTCTACCAGAAGGGCAAATTCTGGAATGGCTTTTTTCCCCTTGAGAACGGCTCGACCGTTGACAGATTTAAAAAATCGGGTGCAGATTTTCCGCTGGTCCGGGGTAAGGGTGGAAGAGATGCCCGCTTTGTGCTTGCCACTTTTTTTGCCATTTTCCGGCGCCGTCATCTCCCTTCGGCCATGGGCCCGATTTATCATATGGGCATAATAGATCAGGGCACGGTCCATGAGGACATAGAGAAATTGGAGGTTATTATTGGGGCCCACCTGTAGGCGATCCCCCCCTAACTGGAGGGTTTGGCTGGTTTTTTTGGCAATTTTTTTGCCGCCCAAAAGGGCAGATCCTGCCCCCAAAAGACTTCCCAGGGCGGTAAATACCCCGAAGGTCAGGCCAGCGGCAGCGGTGTCCATGACAATTCCCATACTGCCGCCCACCACCGCCCCGGCCGCAGCCAGCTGGCCCTGGGTCAGTCCCAGAAGTTCCCAGGTCTGTTTTGAAAACAGATCATGTTGAAGCAGGGAATATTCGGGCAGGGGATAGTCATAGAGATGGTGTTTGAACAGGGATTTAATCTGTGCGAACAGTTCTTGTTCAATTTTTCGGACCCCCTTTTGAAAGGAGAGGTTGAGTCGTTCCCGGGCCTGGACCGGGTCAGACGTTCCGGAAAGCCGTTCAGACACAGAGAAACAAAGACTTTTTTCCAACCCTAGGGTGATATGGGCGCAGGCCAGGCGATTCCTTTTTTTCCATTCCTCCTGAAAGGCTAAAATTACCTTTGATAGGGCCTTTTCCCAATCCTGGTCAATGGCTTTCAGGCTCTCAAGCATGCGGATACGCTCCTTGAAATCAGCCGTGTTGGAATTAAAGATTCGGATGGAATTAAAATGTTTTCGGAACTCCTGCTTCCATTCCTGGGTAAAATCCTTGTCCATTTGCTTGGAATTAATGATGGCCATGCGGGGGCTGCCTGTAAGTCTCAAGATTTCCATTTCCGCAATATCGTCGTCCCGGACCGGCCTTGAGCCGTTCACCACATAGATAATGCCCGCCCCCCTGGCAATCGGCGCCATGAGTTCACACTCATCGGCAAAAAAAGGATCCCGGTGAAAGGTTTCAATGAATTGTTCCAGAATTGTTTCAGGATCCCCTTCATAGGCCTTGAACCAGGCCAGGGTTTGCCGAGGCGCCTGGAACCCGGGAGTATCCACAAACCGAATAATTTTTTCGTTATCAATTTCAACGGTATAGGTTCGGGAAACCGTAGTTTCCCCCGGTACCGGACTCACCCGGATCTGGTCATCCTCGGTGAGGGTGGAGACCACGGAAGACTTGCCTTCATTGGGATGACCTATAACCGCAAATTCCGGGATAGAAAGTTGAGGATTCATTTATGCACCCGCTCCACCAAAATATCTGGATTGTCCAATTGGTGGATGGCCCGTTTCCAAACCTTGAAATTGATATCTTCCCCGTCCACAATTGGGTTTTCCTCCCCAGGGGTCTGGGTCAGGAGGATCCACAGGGGGATCTCCTTGAATATTTCGGTTTTTAATTGGACAAAATAATACAGCAGTCCCCGGATGGGAGGCTGCCAGACCTCCTGGAGCACAATGATCTGATCAATCTCATCGGCTGCCAGGGCAAGCAGTTGCTCCCGGTCCGCCTCAAAATCAAATGTAATGGGAAGGATTGAGTGAACATCAAAAAATAATTGCCGGTGGATAACGCCTTTGATCTCCCCCATATTATGGGTTCCATACACAGAACCCGGAACCAGAACCCAGGCTGTGTTGGACCAGGAAGCCTCGGATCGGGACGCCCCAGGCCGGAAAGGCTTGGACTGAGAGGGCTTGGACTGAGAAGGTTTGGGTCGGGTGGGTTCTGCTGAAATTGTTTCAGGGCCAGGTCCACCAGATGTATATGAAGCGGGCTCAAAGGAACCCGAAACCAAATGGGGTGACAGGGGGGGCTGACCTGAATCGGCTACCGGCGCTTCGGTAAACCGGATATCCATGACCGGAGACTGCATGCGGATCATCAATTTTTTAAACCGGGGGCGCTCAAAATCATATTGGTTCATCGCTTTTTTCTGGGCTATGAAACTTGCCATAATCAGTATCAATCGTGGCAGAATAGCGTAAAACACTAGACCAAAGCAAAGGAAGGGCCACCAGGAAACCAGATCTTTTGTGGCAAGGGTGGAAATGCCCTCCTTCAATAGAATTCTGGACCCTTCTATCTGTTCAAGCGTCGGATGGGCAAGCTCTTTCTCTACAAGCCAGGACCAGGGAAGGGCGATGATGGACAGATATTCATGGATACGGGTGCTGGCCGTCATGAGGGTGGATTGCCAACCAAAGGCCATGTCACTGACCGCTACCCGGAACAGGGTCCCCCCCAGGGCCCCTGCGGAAAAAGAGGCGGCAAAGATGGAAGAGAGAATAAAAAAGGGCCAGAAAAAAACAGCGCTATATTCATGGCGTCTCATCCGGATCAGGGAAGCGATGTATTCCATGGCTTCCATTTTTTTTTCGTCAACGGGCTTGTGAATCATTTTAAAAATTTTTGGCAAGCCTCTGAAGAAAACATCAGACAACAGGGTTTGGACAATGGACGGTCGATGGCCCGTGTTTCCAGTTTTTTCCATGATAAATTGACGCACTATCCAAAAAGAGGTCAGTCCGAACAACAGAACCTGGAGAAAAATAAAAACAAAAAAGAAGATTGTCACATTGATGGGCCGTGCCCCGTGGTAGGCCAGAAATGAATAGACCATGGAGATGCCGGATAAAAAACCGGTTATCACCAGCAAATAAATACAGAAGCGGTAAAGGGAGGAAAATACCGTTCCCGGCAGCAGGGTGTGCGTGTTGTCATCTGCTTCATGGAAAAACACCAGTCTTCGGTATTCAAGCCATGAGAGGATCAAAGAAGAATCTCCCTGCTTTTTATGGGTCTCTTTTTTATGGGCCTCTTTTTCATGATCCGTTTTCCCATTATTTATCTGGGTGAAGATCTCCCGGTCCCTTGCAAGGGTCTTTTTCCGCTGTTCACCGGAATCCCTTTGATCGTCTATGTTCAAAAGGTAGTCCAGGTCAATGATATCGTTCAAGTGAAGGGTCATGATTTTTTTTAACAGATCACAGCATTTTTAACAATTGTCTTTGAAAATTCATCTAAAAGTAGTGAACTTAAGTTCCACCTGTGCCAATAAAGGTCCACCCCGATATGGGTATCCGGCACAAGATCGATGAGATGACCGGTCGTTAGATGGGTCAACCCCTGGAGATCCGGAACTATGCCATAGGCCAGACCCGCAAGAATCAAATCAACAAATTTTTCCGGAGACGGCAGATAATGGATGGGAATGTTTTTGAAGAAATTTTCCGATGTCGATTTCCGGGAGACCCGTGTTTGAAAAATCGTGTTTAAAAACCTTGCATGGAGATCATCCTTGCGATTGTAAACAACGGCGGGTGCTGTTTTTAGGCGATCCTTTTCAAACCCTTGGGGAAAATGTGTCTGTAAAAATTGGGGTGCAGCGACCATTCGATAATTCATGGTACCAATGGGGGTGACCGAACACCCTTGAACCGGTGTGTTCTCGGAGCTGATACAGCCGGATACCTCTCCGTTTCTGAGCAATTTGTGGGTTTGCTCCTGGTCATCCATCTTTAAATCCAGCAGTACCCGGTTCTCCTTTAAAAAAGAAGTGATTGCCGGAAAAAACCAGGTGGCCAGGCTGTCGGCGTTAATTCCTAAAGAAAACAGGTGAAAATTTTCCCGGGCCAGGGGGATTAGGTTCACCTCAAGGTCTGTTTCAAGGCTTTGCACCTGCATATAATGTTTGAGTAATAGTTTGCCCTGGGTGGTGGGTGTCGGCGGAACCGTCCGGGTCACCAGCAGGGTTCCCAACTGGTCTTCCAACAGTTTTATCCTCTGGGAAACCGCCGACTGGGTGATGTTCAACCGTTGGGAGGCTTTGTCAAAACCCCCCTCTTGGATAACATTGGCCAATGCCTGCAATAATTTATAATCTAACATAGGGGGTTTATACCATAACTTCGGTTACCCGTGCATTAAAATCAGGACTGCATTAAAATCAGGACTGGTGCCATGGAATTTTGGGGAGGTCACCTAGGTTTGTATTCAGGGAAAAAGCGGATTTGCCCCTGGCTTTTCGTCCAGGGACAGATCTCCATGCTTAGCACCAGGCTTAGTCTTAGGCCGTCCAGTCTGCCTCCTGCACAGAGCTGACACTGCCGTCTTCATTTAAGGCAATTGATGATTTTTTAATTCTTGCCAACAATTCATTGTCTTTGTTTTTTATATCAAATTGCGTGTCCACCCCTGCAAGATAGATCGCCCCCATCCCGGCATCTTTGATTCGGGTAAGGTGCATCTCACCGTTTTCATCCAGCCCGTAGAGGCTCAGTTCATCAAACACGGCATCATTTTCATCAATCCAGGAATTTTTATCCAAATCATAGGCGGCAAGT
>JAFLJU010000593.1 GCA_022712835.1 Desulfobacteraceae bacterium | reverse complement strand
TATCAATTTTAACCGTAAAAAATTTCCCCTTAAATTTTTCATTATCAAAATCAGGATTTTCTAGTAGCATCCCAGTTTCTTTGCCTAAAGGATAAAATCGTGAATACGACTCTTTGTCAAAGGCGTATTTGCCTCCAAGATGCATACCTTGGACAATCTCACCAAAACGGGCTTTTTTAATAGTAACCTGATATTTATTATTTATGTCGATTTCTGCGATATGATCTTTTATTGCCATTTCTGAACCAGCTACTACACAAGCATCAACATCTGTACATATCACATTGGTCCTCGATGTGATCGCTATAAATCCTATAACTTTGGTATCACGTAATGCCATATCAATCCTTTTTTATTATTCGGTTATGCTTGAGCCTGTTGTGTGGCTTTAAATTCAGAGTCGTCACTTTTGTGGAGAACAAATGTCCTGAAAGATTTTTATCTTTTATTATTACAAAACCTCTTCCAATTGTGCTTTTGCGTAGTTATTCTGAGCTGATTTTTCAAACCATTCCAAAGCCTTTGTGAAATCGCGTGGTATCAGTTGACCTTCATCGTAGATCTTTGCCACTCTGCACTGAACCGCTACGCTTGCTAAAGCGTCAGCGGTAACATATTACCGGGCGATTGTCCATCCGCGCCCGGCATCCCTTGTGTTCCCCCCCGTCATGGTTTGCAGCTGTTTTGAATAAAAATGTCTTTACACGTATCTAAAATTTTATATAAATTGCCTGTTCCTGAGAAATATTTTAACTCTACATTCATAATATTTTTTTTTGTCTTTTCATTAAAGATTTAACCCGGGTTTCCGGATCATGAAACCGTTTGAAATAATGGGTCAGCGTGGTTACGCTGAATAGCGTATTGATCACCGGAATCCGGATCAGCATCCAGAATATCCAGTAGGATAAAAAAAGAGCGGGGATATAGTATATCGCTTCAACTACAAGCATGAGCCAATAGTTTTTAATCCCCAAAAAGCTCCCTATGGCATTGGTTAACCCCGTCGTTATATTTGCAAACACAGGGACAGCCATGATAAAGGTTTGCAATAAAGCCAAGGAGTGACCGGCCTCAACCGCCTTCTTTCTACAATACCCCATGCATCGCATGCAGTTTTCGCAGTGATAGGTCCAGAACGGGCGCTTCTTGCCAAAGAAGCTTTTCATTTCAATAGCATGGTTTGGGCAGATTTTTGCACACATCCCACAGGACACGCAATTGTTGTTGGCAAACATGATTTTAGCCATGCTTGTTTTAGCGAAAATCAGATAGAGAATCGGGAATATCGGAATCAACCAGAATAAAAGGCTTGCCAATATGCCTTCATACAGGTTGTTCAGGGTAAACAGCACCCTCTTGCCCGCCATCACACGAGACATGAAAAACTCAATTTTCCTTTTGGATTTTTTACAAATACCGTCCACAGCAGCAACCGTAAGACTGGGATGAAGATTGTTCATGTTGGCTGCCATGTCCAGACTGAAAAATCCCAGGATATCATACCCCTTGAACAATAGGATAAATGCGGCAAAAAAGTTTGCAAAACCGGCTGCGCCCGGTATCTTTACAGGTCCAATCCATAAGGCACCGCGGGTAGCAATGCTCAGGACCTTTGCTTTCTTTTGCCGGGGCATTTTGAACAAAAATTTGATCATGGACCAAGGCGGCATAAATCCGTGCGTGGGAAACAATACAGTGGTCAGTTGACGGTCTATATGTTTAAAATCTTCTTGTAAGTCAGCATGTTCGATAAATTTAAGATGGGTTATAATTCCGTTTTTTTCAAAAAGGTCTTCTATCCACCGTGCCACCCGAAAGGTATTGCCGGTACCACTTAAAACATAGAGCAATGAAGTGTCGAATGATTTCATATCCATATGATTCTTATTCCGCTTTGGTTTAGGGATTCGCAAGCTGTAGTTCTTTTCCTCGAACTAAACTTATACCCAGGCAAAAAGCCCATACTGGAGCTAAGATTAGATATATCACCAATCCTGTAAGAGCGATCTTTTTAAGATCAAGAACTTCACCAGCAAACGCTGTCAAAGTAAAAAATATATTAAAAATGATCGTTTTCCAGTAATCTCTTTATTATTCATCATTCTAAAATCTAATGCCAGTATCACCGGGCGCTTAGCCGAATATCGCATCAATCATTCTTTCAATCAGTAATTTCGGGTTATTCAGGCCCTTTTCCGTTTCTGTGTGACCGGCCAGATGTAGCTCCACCAAACCATGAATAAACGCATATATGATGGCGGTTGCTTCTTTTGACGTATGATTGGTCGGGTTGCTCTGCCTAAGTGCTTTTGCTACATATTCACTAGTCCTTTGATAAACGGCATAAGCTGCATCTTTGATTTCGGGAAAGGTTTTATTGTCCCACTTTGTGTTGAACATCAAATGATAGTGTTCCGAATTTTCCATGGCAAATTGATAATATCCATTGAGCATATTCACCAGAAAATCTTTGGAATCAGCAGGGATAGTTTCCAATTTTGTCATATTCATCAATAAGGTATCAAAATTTTCAACTACAATTGCAGCCAGAAGAAATTCTTTGTTTTTAAAATGACGGTATATTGCTGTGCGGGACAGTTCAGCATGACGCCCGAGCCTTCTCATGGACACCGACCCTACTCCTCTGCCATCAATCAGTTCACGGGTAATCCTTAAAAGGGTCGGTTTAGTTTCACTACTCACTTGGCTGAGTCTCCTTTGCATCAATCAATATTAGATTTTTACAATATAGCTGTTGACAGTGTCAACAGCAAGGGATATGTTCCTTGTTGACAGTGTCAACAGACAGTATTCTATAAAAGGAGTAGGTATGAAAACATTTTTAGTCACCGGCTCAACCAGTGGTTTGGGTTTGGAAATTGTAAAAGCCCTCGTAAAAGAATCCAAGAACAAAGTCATCATGGCTGTCCGCAACCTCAAACTGGGATTGAAAATTGCTGACGATCTCGGGAGCAACGTCCAGGCACATCAGTTGGACTTATCACGGTTGAGCAATATTCAGGATTTTATTAAAAATTGGGATACCCCCCTCGACGGTCTAATAAATAATGCAGGCACCCAGTTTATTAACGGAACTCAATTCACACCGGATGGTTATGAGGAAACGATTGCTGTCAACCATTTGGCAGCTTTTATGTTGACCATTGGTTTAAAACCACACCTATCCGGCAAAAGAGTATTATTCATCGGCAGTGGCACTCATAATCCAAACCATTGTATGGCAAAACTGTTTGGATTTAAAGGTGCACAGTACACTTCGATTCCAGATTTACTCAAAGGGAAGAGCACATCTCAAGATTCCAAACAGATGAATCTTGACCGCTATGCAACGTCAAAGATGCTGAACATGGTTTCAGCAATTGAGTTTTCCAGACGATTTGATGAATTTTCTTCTTATGTGCTGGATCCCGGTTTGATGCCTGGAACAAGTCTTGCCCGGCATCAAAACAACCTCATCCAGTTCCTGTGGAAAACCATCATGCCGGTTATGAGTTGTTTTCTTCCTGACACATCTTCTGCTCAGAGGTCTGGAAAAGCAGCCGCCTGGATGATGACCACATCGACACCACCATTTCAATCCGGCCAAATTCTCTCTTATGATCGAAAAACAAATCGGTATGTGGATGAGAAGACGATATTGAATAAAGGAATCGGTAGTCAGGTGTATGAAGAGTCTATGAAGATTATCAATAATTATTTAATATAGATTGTTAGCCTACATGAACTTGCTTTTCAGCGGGCGCGGCTTTTTGCACTCCGTTGCAAAAGCCTTGTCGTGCGTTTTATAGACTTGGATTCAGTCTTGCTAAAAAACCACCTTCATCAGTTTCGATGAGTTTTTCTGTAGACCAGTCACATTCCAATGCATGAGAAGTCAAAGTTTCAAAATCTACATGAAGCCAACGCATCCAGGGACCGGAAACTCCTTCATGCGATAAACGGAATTCCAATTCCCCCGGATAACCTTTTTGACCCGGGGAATTGGTTGATCCAGATTCTTTGACAGAATTAACCAATATCTGGTCTCCGGGTTTCAAAAGCATTTCGCATCTGCGGAGTAATCCTTTTATTCCTTTTAAGGTTTCGCACATGCCATATGTTATGGCCAAGTACACAGAGTGTATCAAAGCTTTCGTCTTCAAATTGCATAAAATTCTGTTGTCTAACATCCTTGATTCCAAGCTCTTTCATTATTTGTACTGCTTGGGGACAGATGTCGATAGCTGTAACCTCATAACCTCGATTTTCAAGTTCAAGTGCATGAACACCGATTCCCGCTCCTACAACTAAAATGTGACCCCGGCAATACTCAAAAACATTATCTGTCGGCAAAAATTTTCCATGAGAACGAAAAAAAACAGAAACCGGCAACGGCTTCTTCTCACCGGTTTTGAATTCATGTATAAGCATAGCAGATTCATTTCCCCGCCAATAATCAAGAAGGGCTTGCCCAAAAGGGTCAAGAGCTGAATTATAAGATTTCATGATTTTTTGTCTCCGTACAACCCCCAACCCACCGTCGATGGATTCTTTGGCGGTAACATTTTTCCAAAAATATCCAAAGTTTGCCTCATTTTTTTTGGGCAATATCATGAACTTGCTTTTTAGCAAAAGCGCTCAATTAAAAAACCTTGAAGCGGCAAAAGATGCAATTTACCGGTTACCACAGTGGGTGCAGCAAACAACTGAATCAAAATTTTCCTTGATGACGGCGAGCCCATAGATAATGTGCCACGATCGGTTCTTGGGGAAGGGCATAAAATTATAGAGCAGGAAAAAACCGGAAAATACTGGACTGTGGTTATTGAAAAAAAATCATAGATCAGTTTGATTCCGTGGCAATAATCGCACCGGTTCCCATCACCACCATCCCTGCCCCTTTTTTGCTCTTACAGGAGTTGATTTATTCAACAATTACTTGCAGGGTTAAAAAAGTATTGAATAATCATATCCAAATTTCATATAATCTTTCAGTCAAAACAAGAATTAATCTGGTTTGCGAGGTATCCCATGTTTGCAAAACAAGTAATGAACACCCGGTTTCATTTTCTTCGCCCGCAGCAGTCAATTGTTGAAGCGATCCATTTATTCAAATTTGCCGGTAAAAAAGAAAACAAAAAAATTTTCGGCATGATGGTTATTGATGATGACCGGCTGGTGGGCATGCTGTCCATGTTTGATATCCTGTTGTTTATCCGGCCCAAACACATTGGAATACTTGGGGAAATGGAGGATATCTCGCCGGAACCCCTATTGAAAAATCTACTCAACCGAGTGAAGAAGGTCCGGGTGGAAGACCTTATGTCCACCATTCTTGTGTCAATAGAACCAGAGACACATGTCCTGGTTGTGATGGACACTATGATTAAAAAACATATCAGACGGCTACCTGTGGTCGATAACAACAAAGTGGTTGGGATTTTGTACCGGTCAGACCTGTTTAATTATTTAATGGGCGAAATAATAGAGGACAAAAAAGTGTAAAACCATGCCTGTATTTAAAAAGCGCAATTTGGTTAAGGGGCTAACAGTCAAAGAAGCCATGCAGCGGCAAGTGGTTCAGTTACCAGCTACAACTCCAATACGACAGTGCATCCGCCACATTATCAAATTCAAGGCCAATGCCGTGATGGTGACCGATCCTCATGACAAACCGCAAGGCGTGGTATCAAAGACCGATATCATGGGGGCGTTTTATGCAGAGCTTCCCGTGGATACCCGGATTTCAGACATCATGGTGGGGCCACCCTATGTCTGCTCTACAGAAGATTACCTGGAAACAGTCATTGATCAGATGCAGACCCTTGGTATCCACCAGATATATGTCCAATCCATGACAAATAAGGATATTGAAGGCCAGATGGCCTATTCAGATATCGTAGGCCTGCTCTACCGCTATTGCAGACGCTGCGTTAAAAGCGGTAGGTGTGCCAAAATGTTTGCCGAAAAGGGCATCCCCAGGCTCATTGCAGCAGATGTCATGACCAGCAATGTGACCTCCTGTGATGCGGCCCGAACCATCACCGAAGTCATTGAAATCCTGTCGGAAATGAAACTGGGAGCGATTCTTGTCACGAATAAAGGTGAATCCTCTCTGGGTATTGTTTCCAAAACAGATCTGTTGCTGGCCTATATTCAGGGAGCACGTCTTGACGAGCCTGCACAAACCATCATGAATTCTCCGGTGACCTGTTGCAATGCAGGAATTCTGCTGTCCGATACCATACAGCAGATGCTATTATACGATGTCCAGCGGATATTTTTAACAGACGAAAACAACGGGCCGGTTATAGGAGTGCTGTCCCTTTCCGATGCCACCCGATTCAGATCCGGTACCTGCCGGGCATGTGGTGCAGGACGGATTCTGGGCAATTTTCTATCATATTCAGAATAAACTTGTATAATTTAATCTTTTTCAAAATTTTTAAGGTAATATTTTAGATTTTGATCAACAAAAAGCCCTATGTGTCAGGATAGTTGTCGTCTGAACCCAGCACGAAATATTTAAATATGAATAGGGCGGCTAAAGGACATTGATAGTGGAATATACCCGAGAATTCAAAGAGGCCATTATTCAGAAAATTCTTTTAAATTCAGACCGTACTGTAGTAAGTTTTGCAAGAGAAGCGAGCATACCAGAATCAACGGTAGCAACCTGGATTAGAAACCATAAAAAGAGAACTGGAAAAACATTGAGTTCAAAAAAGCGCAAAAAACAATGGTCAGCGGAAAAGAAATTTGAAGCAGTTTTAGAGACTTCAGCGTTGAGCGAAGCTGAAAAAAGTGAATATTGCCGGCAACATGGGATATACCCTGATCAGCTCAAAGAATGGAAACAAGATTGTATTTCAGGTTGTAGAAAGAGTCCTGACCGAGACTATCTAAAAAAAGCCAAACAAAGAGAACAAGAATTAAAACAAAAAGCCCAAAGTTTAGAAAAAGAATTGAATCGAAAAGAAAAGGCCTTAGCAGAAACAGCAGCTCTTCTTGTGTTAAAAAAAAAAGCCCAGGAACTCTGGGGGGACCAAGAGGACGATTGATTTCCACACCAGAAAGAGAAAAGGCCATTCTATTGGTCCAGGATGCGGTCAAAACAGGAGCCAGACAGCGTAAAGCCTGTGAAATTTTAAGGATATCTGAGCGTACATTGCAAAGGTGGCAGATGCAGACTCCATCAGCAAAAGAGGATCAACGGCGCCACACGCAAAGAGTGCCAGCAAACAAATTGTCGACAGAAGAAAAGCAAGAAATTATCAACATCTGCAACAGTGAAAGTTATAAGAGCCTTTCTCCTTGCCAAATTGTTCCCACACTTTTAGATAGCGGCGTATACATGGCATCTGAATCATCCTTCTACAGGGTTTTGCATGAGCATGGGCTACTGACCCATAGGGGGAAAAGGCAGGTCAGCAAGCGGAACAAGCCAATGGGGTATACAGCCACAGGACCAAATCAGGTGTGGACGTGGGATATTACCTATTTACCAGCAGTTATCAAGGGGGTGTTTTATTATCTTTATATGATTACAGACATTTACAGTCGCAAAGTCGTTGCCTGGGAGGTACACGAGAATCAGAGTGATGATTTAGCCTCACAGCTCATGAAGCGTGCTTATTTATCAGAAGGTGTAAGTGGCAAAGAAATTGTGCTTCATTCAGACAATGGGTCCCCGATGAAGGGTGCAACCATGCTATCAACCCTGCAACACCTTGGTGTCATACCATCATTTAGCCGTCCATCAGTGAGTAATGATAATCCATATTCAGAGGCGTTGTTTAAGACTTTGAAATATACTCCCATCTATCCGTCAAAACCGTTTGATACAATAGATGTAGCCAGGACCTGGGTTTTAAAATTTGTAAGGTGGTACAATAATCACCATCGGCACAGCGGGATAAAATTTGTTACCCCCAATGATAGACATACAGGAGCCGATAAAATGATTTTAGAAAACAGGAAAAAAATATACCAGGAAGCACGGAAGAGAACACCGGAACGTTGGTCTGGAAACATCAGGAACTGGGATTTAATAAAAGAGGTCACCCTTAACCCTGAGCATTCAAAAGATAAAGTTATTGAGAAAGCAGCTTCGTAATCAAATAAGTCAGGGAACACCAGTGAGTAATGGAGAAATCATCCCATCCCAATCTGTAAAGGCTTTTGCTTTTAAAAAGGAATTTGTATTCCTGCTTTTAACTCCGCCAAAGCGATGGAAGGAAGGATAATTCTTTTTGAGGCTTTATTCAAAAAAATTAGCCTTCCTGGAACTCGCAACCCAACCGTAGGGCGGGAGATTGATGACACACTTTCTTGTACAAAAGGACTTACAAACATGAAATGGAAAAAAGCCAAATAAATGTGCCCATGTTAGAGATTTATAATGTGCATTTTAAAAATGATTTAGGCGACAAGTCTCTTGACAACGACCGCCATTGAAGCTACAAGAAAAATGCTGGATGACGATCCGAGTGTGTCCTTTGCTTTAAAAACGACCATAGAGCTTTTGTTGGTACTGGTAACTTTATTGGTGAATCGTATAGGCCTCAATAGCAGTAACAGCAGCAAGCCACCATCATCAGATCCGAATCGTGAGAAAAGAAAGAAGGATCCCAGTCAAAAGAAACCCGGGGGACAAAAGGGCCACAATGGCACAACCCTGCAAAAAATTTCTAAGCCTGATTTTTTCAAAAAAATACCGGTGGATAAAACAACTCTACCTGATGGCAAGTATAAAGATGTGGGCTTTGAGTCCAGGCAAATAATTGATATCGACATTTCACGGGTTGTAACAGAATATCAAGCTCAAATACTTGAGGATGCAAATGGAAAGCGTTACACCGCACCATTCCCTGATGGCCTTAACCGTCCTGTTCAATATGGAACCAGTGTAAAAGCCCATTCTGTATATATGTCTCAATACCAGTTGATTCCCTATAATCGGGTTGAAGAAACTTTTAAAGACCAGGCAGGAATTCCAATAAGCTGTGGTTCGATTTATAATTTCAACGAAGACGCCTATGAAAAGCTTGAAGTCTTTGAGGCCATTTTAAAAAAGAAACTGATTCAATCCTATCTATGTCATGCAGATGAAACCGGCATCAATATAAATGGAGATAGACTTTGGCTTCATTGCGTGTCCAATGATTGGTGGACCTATTATCTTCCCCATGAGAAAAGAGGGTTTGATGCCATGGTGACAATGGGAGTTTTACCATATTTTCAAGGTATCCTTTGCCACGATCATTGGAAACCATACTTCAAGCTTGATTGCCAACATTCATTATGCAACGCTCATCATTTAAGAGAGTTGGAAAGAGCTTGGGAACAGGACCAACAAGAGTGGGCAAGGGATGTCAAATATCTTTTGTTGCAGATCAAATCAGCTGTTGATGATGCAGACGGTGAACTCACAATGGCAGATTCGATAAAATATAGACAAAAATACCGAGATTTGCTGAAAGAAGCCGAAAAGGAGTGTCCTCCTCCAGATGAAATTCAGCGAGAAAAAGGGAAACGGGGTCGATTAAAACGTTCAAAGGCAAGAAACCTTCTTGAGCGGCTGATAAATTTTGAAAAAGAAACTCTTCGTTTCATGGACGATGAAAAAGTGCCTTTCACCAATAATCAAGGTGAAAATGATATCCGGATGACTAAGGTCCAGCAAAAAATATCAGGATGCTTTCGTTCCATGAAGGGAGCTGCTATTTCCTGCCGTGTTCGTAGCTATATTTCAACGTGCAAAAAACATGGCGTGAGAGCAAGTGAAGCGCTACGACTTTTGTTTGAAGGCAAACTGCCGGAATTTTTAAATGAGTAATTTGGGAGACTAAAAGTACTATTCTTTTTCAAAAATGAACTGAACAGTTACTGAAAAACATTATAAAGGCAAAAAGTGGTGTATGCTTGTGGACAGTTTGGAATGGGAGTTACATACACCCGATGTAAGCGATCTTGCAATTGATGCCGCTAACCAATCGCTAATCATGGCTGACCATGTGGCTCAAATAGTTGGGGATTCCGTCTTGAAAAAATGGCAAGTTGGAGAAATGTATAAGGAAATCCCCGAAACTGAGCTAAAGACTTTTGTAACGCTCCAGGATGGAGTCTATTGGCTAAATTCACTGGGCTACAAGTTCCCGGCAACCTGAAAATTTTAATTTTCTGATGTTGCCTACCCAAATTTCTGAAGCAGGTTTCTAATGGTCGGGGCATCTGCATAGGCTTGTTTTTCTTCCAGCTTTTGACATCCTGGATCAATACCTTTTTTGGGGCTCAGTTTCACTACCTATTTCATCATCTCAGCCGGACTCTGTCCAAAATAACGCTTAAACTCACGACTAAACTGTGAAACACTCTCATATCCGACTTTATCAGCTGCAATATAGGCTCTCATTTGTTCGTTCTTAATAAAATCTCGTGCTTTACTCAGCCTTACTTTTTTCAAATACTGGACCGGCGATTCGGATGTTACTTCCTTAAATGCCCTGTGAAAGGTAGATACACTCATACTTGCCAGTCTGGACAATTGTTCAACATCAAGCTTTGAAGCATAGTCACTGTGAATCGATTTCAATGCTCGGGAAACCCTTGCAAAGTTACCAGTATGTGTCGCTAAAGCATATAGTGAGGAGGCTTGGGTTCCACACAGTGCTCGATACAGGATTTCCTTGATCAGTCCCGGTCCAAGTATCAGGGCTTCTGTTTCAGATTTTAGGCATTTTAATAACCTGACGACCGCATCACACATTGCCTCATCCATTTCAGCAGGTCCGACACCCTTGGGTGTTTCATTCATCTTTGTATCTATTATTTCATTGTTCGCTCCTAATTGTCCTATAAGTTCATGGAGGACAGGCATTTCAATATCGATATAGAGTCCCAAAAATGGTGCTTCTGACGTCGCAAAGGTTTCACACTCGAAAGGGATTGGAACAGAGGTGACAAGGTAATTGTTTGCATCATACTGGAAAATTCTATCAGACAGATAGCCTCTTTTGCTTCCCTGGGCAACAATGAAAATCCCAGGATCATACATCAGGGGGGTGCGTGGCGTATGATGCCTTGATTTGAAAAAACGAACTCTTTTCAAACACGATTCCGTAAATAATTCTTGTAAGTCAAACTGCTCAAGCAGCTCAATCATCAGAGACATATGTCACTTCCTTTTTTGTTTAATGTCATCATCGGGGATGGTTCTTCATCGATTTAACGGTTTTGTGTGCTCAACTGATGTCGATCATATGGCATATATAGGCATGTAAATAAAGTATTTAATGGTAAATAAAATTTATTATTGCAGAAATAGGCAACATAAAAGCAGGATCAGATATTCCTTTGATCTTTGGTTTGACGTATATTCTCCCCACATTTCAGCGTCAGCCACATTGAGTGAGTGGCAATGGCCAGACACAAAATGTTAGGACGGCTCCCGGGCCGCACCTTTATTAAAAACAAATTGAACAGGGTGGGAAATACTCGCCCTTGAAAAAACCAAGGAGAAAGAAAATGGCAAGATTTACGATTCCAAGAGATGTTTATTTCGGACAAGGAACAATTGAAGAATTGAAAAATATTAAAGGCACCAAGGCCGTCATCGTTATCGGCAGCGGTTCCGTTAAAAACAACGGCACCCTTTCAATTGTTGAGTCCCATTTGAAATCGGCAGGAATAGACACCCGTCTGATTGAAGGGGTTGAAGCAGACCCTTCGGTTTCCACAGTCATGGCCGGGGTTGAGATCATGAAAGAATTCCAACCCGATGTGATCGTGGGGCTCGGTGGCGGTTCCCCAATTGACGCTGCCAAAGCCATGTGGATTTTTTACGAAAATCCGGAATTTACATTTAAAGAGGCGGCCATCCCCTTTAACCTGCCCGAGCTGAGGAAAAAAGCTTTTTTTGTCGCCGTCACTACCACCTCGGGCACAGGTACCGAAGTGACAGCTTTTTCCATCATCACCGACAATGAAAACAATGTAAAATATCCCATTGCAGATTTCAACATCACCCCGGATATTGCGATTGTTGATACGGACCTGGTTCAGACCATGCCTGCATCTCTTATTGCCCACACCGGCATGGATGCCTTGGCCCATTCCCTGGAGGCCTTTGTCTCCACCATGGCAAATGAAATCACCGACGCCCTGGCCATGAAATCCATTGAAATGATACAGGATTCTCTATTTGCATCCTACGAGGGTTCCAAAGAGGCCCGTGCTGCAATGCACATCTCCCAGTGCCTTGCCGGTATGTCCTTTTCCAATGCCATTCTCGGAATCGTCCACAGCATGGCTCACAAAACCGGGCGTCTTTTCGGCATTCCCCACGGATGCGCAAATGCCATCTACCTGCCTGCGGCTATCCGTTTCAACGCCAAGGTCTGTGGTGAAAAGTACGCAGCCATTTCAAAACAGCTGGGGTTTGAGTTCAATACGACTGAACAAGGGGTTGAGGCTCTGGTTACCTTTGTTACCGGCCTGAACAAGGCCATGAACATCCCCTCCACCCTGAAAGAATTCGGAATTGAGGAATCACTTTTCCTTGAACACCTGGATTCCATTGCTGAGAATGCTCTGGCAGACCCCTGCACTGGAACCAATCCCCGGGAAATCAGCTTAGAGCAGATGACGCAATTGTTTAAAACCGTTTATTACGGTTAATAAATAACGTTATCCAAGGGTATTTTCTTTCAAAGTACCGCTTAAACAATCAACAGGCCTCCGGAAATCCGGGGGCCTGTTGACTTTTCTCCCTCTCCATTTTTAGACCTTGACTTTTCTGAAGTTTTTGATTAGTGCTTTAAGTATACATTTTATTACTGAATATCTTATTCTCGTAGTTATTGGCCTGTCCGTAAAAGGATAGGCGCTCTCGAAGTAATTGTCCGAACACAAAGATTCAACGGTTGAACGAACCCCGGTAAAGCAGGAGGAGTGGATCTATGAAGTTGGATAAAATTGCCGTTATCATTATTCTTTTTGTTTTACTCTTTCCCATACAGGTTGCGGCCACAAGTACCCCTGTGGATAGTCAAGATTATACCCTTGAGGTGAAGGAGGTTTCGGCCAAACCGGCGTTAGCACACCCTGAACCCGGTGGGCATGGAGGACATGTCAATCTGGGAGAGACATTGTCCTTGTACAGTTGTATCCCCTTTGCCTGTATGCTCTTGTCCATTGCCCTTCTTCCTCTGGTGGCCGGTACCTTCTGGCATCATCATTTTGGTAAGATATCAGCTTTTTGGGCAGCCAGTATGGCCATCCCTTTTATTGTCAGTTATAAAGGGATGGCCGTATATGAAATAGTTCATATTATCCTGGCCGATTATATTCCCTTTATTATATTGTTATGGGCGCTTTTCACGGTTTCCGGCGGAATCTTGCTCCGGGGCACCCTGCGGGGAACTCCTCTGGTCAACACCCTCATAATTCTTATCGGAACCATTCTGGCCTCCTGGATGGGGACCACCGGAGCTGCCATGTTGCTGATCCGGCCTTTTATTCGGGCAAACGAACATCGTAAAAGCAAAACCTTTATGGTGGTGTTTTTTATTTTTTTGGTGGCCAATATCGGTGGTTCCTTGACGCCCCTGGGAGATCCGCCTCTGTTTCTGGGATTCTTACATGGAGTGAGCTTTTTCTGGACATTTAAAATTGCTCCCCACATGCTGGTGGCAGCGGGGATCCTTTTGGGGATCTACTTTTGTCTGGATACCTATTTTTATAAAAAAGAAGGGGTGAAAGCACCCGATGACGGAACGAAAAAACCTCTGGCCATAGCCGGGACCTATAACTTTATCTTTCTTGGCGGTATCATCGGGGCGGTTCTTATGAGCGGTATTGTGGATCTTGGAGAAGTGTCCACATTCGGGGTGCATCGGGTGATCCAGGACTGGCTCAGGGATGGTCTGCTTGTGCTGTTGGGCATCGGCTCACTTGTGGCAACTCCCCGGGCGCTCCGGGAGGAAAATGAGTTCTCCTGGTTTCCCATTATAGAAGTGGCCTATCTGTTTATTGGAATTTTTATTACCATGATTCCCTGTCTTTTGCTGCTCAAGGCAGGTCCCAACGGGGCCTTTGCCTTTCTCATCAACGCGGTGAAAGAGCCTGTTCATTATTTTTGGGTAACCGGAATGCTTTCGGCCTTTCTGGACAATGCTCCTACCTATCTTACTTTTTTTAATACCGCCCTTGGAAGTTTCTATGCAGGGCTCACCGAAGCCCAGGCCGTGCCGTTGCTGATGACCGAAAAGGCCATTTATCTTAAGGCTATTTCAGCAGGGGCTGTTTTCTTTGGTGCCTGTAGCTATATCGGGAATGCCCCCAATTTTATGGTTCGTTCCATTGCCATGGAAGCGGGAACGGCCATGCCTAGTTTTTTTGGATACATTTTTAAGTACTCTTTGATATTTCTAATTCCGACTTTTGTGGTTGTCACCTTAATTTTCTTTTAATATACTGCTTTGTAGGAAATAAACAAAAAGGAGTCTCCCATGAATTTTAACCTGAAAGGATTGAAAATAGCCATTATCGGTGGCAGCGATCCTTGTTGTGAAATACTGGACATTTTTACCGGGCCCGGGTTGAAAGAACTGGGTATTAAAGTGTTGGTGGTTGCGGACACACTGAAAAACACCCGGGGGGTTATTCGTGCAAAAGCCCTTGGCATACCGACGACAACCGATTACGAACAGGTGTGTGGGCTTACACAAGTGGATCTGATTCTCAAGTTGAAAAACGATAAACTCCTGAGCTGTATACTGGAAAAGATCAACACCCAGGGGGTGAACATCATTGATCTGGACAGCTATCGGGCCATGTCTTTTATCAGTTTTCTAAAAACAGAAGAAGAAAAAATCCGGATAAGGGACAAATTGGGGAATGAAGATATTTGCAAAGAGGAACTGGTTTGCCTTTTTGAGACGTTTTCAGATCGAGTGATTGAGATCTCAGACAAGAAAACTGATTTTTTGAAGACGGAAAGGGAAGGGCTGATTGAAGTGGAAAAGGAGTTGTCCCAGATCATTCAGGGAAGTATGATTCCTACCTTTATTATTAATAACGAGCACATCCTGACCCATTGGAACAGGGCCTGTGAGGAACTCACCGGACATGATGCCTATGAACTGGTGGGGACCGACCGCCAATGGGTGCCCTTTCGATCGGCCAAAAGGCCAACCCTGGCAGATGTGGTGGTTGGCCAGATGGCTGGGGAAGATGTTGAAAAATATTACGGGTCTTCCTGGCGAAAATCAAAAATTATTAAAGAAGCCTATGAGGCCGAGGAGTTTTTCCCCCATCTGGGAAAAAACGGCAAGTGGATTTTTTTTACGGCCGCCCCCATCAAATCGCCAGATGGAAAAATCATCGGTGCCATTGAAACTCTGAGGGATCAGACAGAGGATAAAAAAGCCAAGGAGGAAATAGAACTCCAGGACCAGGAATTGTCCAAGCTTTATGAAAAATACAAAACCTCAGAAGAAAAATATCGATCTTTATTCAACAACAATCCCAATCCCATTTTTATTATTGATTTTCAGACCCTTGAAATCTTAGATATTAACCATCGTGTGGAAAATGATTACGGGTACTCCAAGGTGGAACTTCTGGGGCGTCCTTTTTTGGAGATGGGAGATACGGATGATGAGACCATTGAGGCAGAATTAAGGGGGCTTAAAACCGGCGAGGCCATTCTGTTTACCAAAAAGCGCCATTATGCAAAGCCAAAATCAGCTTTTTTTGTGAATATGAAAGTGGTAAATGCGACCTATAGTAACAGGGATGTGCTCATTGCATCCACCACAGACATCACCGAAAGCGTCGAAAAAGAGACCCAGCTCATCCAGGCTGGCAAACTTGCAACTCTGGGAACCATGGCCGCCGGAATGGCCCATGAAATCAATCAGCCCCTGAATGTGATCCAGATCTGCGCGGATTTGATGTTGAAGATGATTAAAAAAGGGATTGCTATTCCCGATGATGAGCTGGTGATGATGGCCAAGGATATTATTGACAATGTGTCAAGGGCTTCGGGGGTTATCAAGCATGTCAGGGATTTTGCCAGACAGTCTGAACGGGATTTGAAAAAAATGAATCTGAATGATCCCATCAATGATGTATTTAAGGTTCTTGGGCATCAGTTGATGGTTCATTCCGTAACCTTGGTCCGGGAACTTGCTCCTGATCTGCCGGATATTCGGGCGGAACACAATCGGTTGGAGCAGGTGTTTATTAACCTGGTGACCAATGCCATTGATGCCATGGACGAAAGAGCGGAAAAATCCCAAGACCCGGTGGAGAAAAAACTGGTCATCAAAACCTTTGCCAAGGCAGATGAAGTGATTGCTGTGGTTTCCGATACAGGGATGGGGATGAGTGAAGCGGTTAAACGCAAAATCTTTGAACCTTTTTTTACCACCAAGGAAACCGGCAAGGGCACGGGCTTAGGTACCAGTATCAGTTTTGGGATTATCAAAGATTACGGCGGTATCATTGAAATACATAGTGTTGAAGGTGAAGGTTCCAGCTTTACGATTAAATTTCCTATAATTGAATAAGGGAAGCAAATTATGTCGGCCAACAAGATACTGATTGTGGATGATGAAGAGATAATTGTTCGTCTATTGTCCATGTCATTGAGAAGTGATGGGTATGAAACCATTACCGCCTTTAATGGTGAACAGGGGTTGGAGAAGTTTAAGTCAGAATCCCCGGATATTGTGGTAACGGATATTAAAATGCCGGGAATGGACGGGCTTGAGCTATTAAAAAAGATAAAAGAGATTGATATAGAAACCGAAGTGATCATTGTTACAGGCCATGGGGATATTGATTCCACCATCACAGCCCTTCAGTACGGGGCCAGTGATTTCATCAATAAACCGGTCCGGGACGAAGCCCTGGCCATTGCCCTTGAGCGGGCAAAAGCAAAAATTCACATACGGGAAAAATTGGAGGAGTATACCAAGAACCTCGAACAGAAAATTGCAGAGGCCACCAAAGAGATAAGGCGTAAATCTCAATTCCAGCGGCTTCTTATCCACAGCAGCAATGATGCCATTGTGGCCTTTGATCAGGAGTGGAAGATTGTGGTGTATAACCCGGAGGCGGCCAGGATATTTGGCGTAAAAATAAGTGATGTTATAAATAAAATGACCATCCAGGACTTGTATACCCCGGAAATAGCCGACATCTTCACGGCCGAGGCAAATAAATCTCCTGCGCCAGGAGAGATGCCCTGGAAGGAAATGGTGCTGCAGACAACAGATGATCGGCAGATTCCGGTTCACTATGCCACCAATGTACTCCATGAAAATGATGAATTCATGGGGATCGTTAATTTTTTCCAGGATCTCACCGAGATCAAGCGGTTGGAAAAAGAACTGGTCCAGTCCGAGCGCCTGGCAGCAGTCGGTCAAACCGTCAGCGGGCTTGCTCATTATGTGAAAAATATTCTCATCGGTCTTAAAGGCGGGTCCTATGTTGTGGACGTGGGAATGAGAAAAAATGATACCGCCAAATTGAAGATCGGATGGGAGACCATTAAAAAGAATATTGCAAGGGTGGCGGATTTGACCCAGGATCTACTCACCTATTCCAAAGAAAGGGAACCCGAGCGTCAACTCTGCTTTCCCAATGAGATTGTGGGGGATGTGATTGAGCTTGTGACGGATGTTGCTGCGGCCAATGATATTAAGCTTTCAAAACAGATTGATCCGGGTATCGGTGAAGTTGTTTTGGATCCCCAAACCATACACAGAACCCTTCTGAATCTTGTCCACAATGCAATGGATGCCTGCCTGGAAGATGAAGATACCTCCAAGGCATTTGAGGTTTGCATTAAAACCCGAATGGATTCGGACAATCGGATTTGTCTGGAGGTACAGGACAATGGATGCGGCATGGATGACAAAACTCAAGGGCAATTGTTTGATCCCATGTTCAGTTCAAAAGGGGGTAAGGGAACGGGTCTGGGGTTGTTGGTAACCGGAAAGCTGGTGGAAGAACACAAAGGCTCGATTGATACACGATCACAGTTGGGGCAGGGGACCACCTTTATTGTCAGGCTTCCCTATGAAATAGCGGATGCCCTTGATACCAAGGAGGATGGATTATGAATAAAAAAGTGCTTGTGGTGGATGATGATCCCGATGTCCGATCATTTGTTGTCACAGTTCTGGAGGAGAATGAATATATCCCACTGGTTGCCCGTGATGGCATAGAAGGGTTGGAGATGATTGAAAAGCAGTCTCCGGATCTGGTTATCCTGGATGTGCTCATGCCAAGGGGGAGCGGAATCCGGCTGTACCGCCATTTGAAAACCGATGAAGCGCTCAAAACCCTTCCGGTCATCATGTTCACCGGCATTGCCCTGAGGTCTTTTTTAAAGTCCCAAAAAGCTCTGGATGAGTTTAAGGGTGGGGAAATTCCCATGCCCGATATTTATCTGGAAAAACCGGTGGAGCCGGAAGAACTGGTTGCGGCCATTGAAAAGAAAATCAGATGAAAAGAAAATCAGATGAAAAAACAATTGGGTATCGGTTTTATAAACAAGGGAGATAAAATTATACCATGAAGATAAAGAAACTATTGTTTGTAACCAAGTTTGAAGAGCTTTGCTATGATGCATTAAATTCATTGTTGAGCCTTCGGAAGGCAGCACTTGATCATGTGGTTTTTTTGAATGTGATTGAACGGGACCAGGTGGCTATGAAAAGGGGTGGAGGGTATTTAAAGGAAGAGGAAGTGAAGCTCAAAGAAACGGCCAATATCCGGTTCATTGACTGGGCAGAAAATTTATTTGAGTTGGGCATGGAGGTGGGGGCTTATATTGAGGTGTCTGCATTGATCCCTGAAATTTTAAAGGTGATTGAGGCGGAAAAACCTGACCTGATGGTCGTTGGCAGGTCCCACAAAGGGCGGTTAGAGCAACTTTATTCCCGGTCGGATATTTCGGAGTTGACCCGCAGAACCCAGATTCCTATTTTGGTATTCAAGCATTTGATAGAAGATAAAATGGTGCCGGAGCAACTTTTTCAAAGGCCTCTTTTGGCCACTTCCTGGTCCAGCAGCAGTGATCATGCCGTCAATTGCATCAAAGGATTGAATCAGGTAATAGGGGAGTTGCACGTCATGCATGTGGTCGGCGAAAAAGACCTGAAACAACCCGACACCCATGCGGTTCAGAAGGTGAGAAAAAAAGAAAGAAAACGGCTGGATGATCTGTGTGATGAATTTGAGGCTGCCGGGGTGAAAGCACGGCCCCATGTTTATGTGGGTGATCCTGAGAAAGAAATATTAAAGGCTGCCAAAGAGTACCAGGCCACCATGATTATCATGGGATTCAGTGAAAAAAATGCCATTGTCGAACGGTGGCTGGGGTCTATTTCACGCAATATCGCCGATAAATCTATTTATCCCTGCCTGCTTTTCCCGGTCAAATAATTAAGAATAATCTTTTTATTGAGTCCCAAAAAATGAACGGCATTTATGGCAATGGGCTTAGGGAGGGATTATTTTTTTTTGCCTTGACTCTTATTTTTCGCTCTGTTACAAAAAACCGTTTACCCTAGGGTGAAATGGTGTGTTTATTGGAAATAAAGAATTTATTTTATTTTGTTAGCAAAGGGCGATTATGAAACTCCTATTTATAGATGACGAACAAACTTTCCTGAAATATTTGGCCAAACGCCTGGTTCTGGACGGCTTCACCGTTAAAACCACCTTTTCCGGAGAGGAAGGGGTTAACGCGGCTGCAAAGGAAGAGTTTGATGTGGCGGTGGTTGATTTGCAGATGCCGGGTATAGACGGAATAGAAGTCCAGAAACGACTGAAAAATCTTCAGCCGTTTTTACCCTGCATTGTTCTTACCGGGCACGGAAGTGTTGAAAATGCCCTTGAAAGCGGTAAATATAATGCCTTTAAATTCTTATCCAAACCCGTGGACATGGATACGCTCATAGAAACCATTAATGCGGCATATGCCCATCGGCTGGAACAGGAAGGCAAGCCTGACGACTTTGGCAAAGGGCTTAGCAGTGGTAAAGAGCCGGGTACCATATCAAAGCTGTATAATAAATTCCGCGGAATTTATGGTGTTGATAAATAGCGATAGTCCAACACTTTTTGTGTTTAACAGCTTTAGATAAGGAGTTTGCTTTGACTGTTTCTACAAACACTTCTGCTAACAAGGGCAGTGTCCCAAAAAAAGAGGGTAGCTTTTCTTTTTTAGCGTTCCTGATCACATTTGTCCTCATGTTTACCTCCTGGATTGTTCTATCCGGGAAATTTATACCCCTTTTATTATGGTTGGGCGGGATATCCAGCGTTTTGATTGCCTATTTTTTCCATGACCTGCTTTTCCCGAGCATGAAGCCAGGGTATGCGAAGGTTTTCTTTAAGTTTTTGCAGTTTATGCCCTGGTTGATCCTGGAAATTGTCAAGGCCAATTTCCATTTGTTGTATCTGGTCTTCCATCCCCGGATGAAGGAATTAATCGATCCCCACATAATTGATTTTAAAACCAACCTGAAATCAGATCTTGCCATTACAACCCTGGCCAATGCCATTACACTGACACCGGGTACGATTACGGTCACCGCAAGCCGTGATGGGGTGTTCAGAGTTCATGCCATTGATAAATCATCTGCCCAAGCACTTCCGGGTCTCATGCTTGAAAAGGTGGCAAATGTTTTTGGAGAAAAAATATGAATACATTTTTTTTGAGTGTTGCAGTGGGCTTGTGTCTGCTCATGGCACTGCCATTGGTACGATGCCTGTTTGGCCCCACGGTTCTGGATCGGCTCATCGGGGTGAATGCCATTGGCAGTAAAACCGTTGTGCTGTTGTTGCTCATTGGGTTTTTATTCGAACGGGTGGATATGTTCGTGGATATTGCCCTGGCCTATGCATTCTTGAACTTTGTTACCGTCATCGCTGCATCTCGGTATTTCCACAAGAGAAAAGGGTTGTACGAAGAATCTTTTATGGAGTGATTGGAGTTATCATGGATATACTTGTTATTTTGTTTATCGTTATCGGTTTTTTGTTTTTCCTGGGGGGGGCTGTGGGTATCCTCAGAATGCCCGATTTTTATTCCAGACTCCATCCGGCAGGAAAACTGGATACATTGGGAATTCTGGCCATGGTCATGGGGCTTGCCCTGTACAATCTTCATCATTTTTCCTTTGAGGCCCTGTTGTTGTCCTTAAAAATGTTTTTGATTGTATTTTTCGTGTTTCTGTCCAGTCCAACCGCCACTCATTCCATTGTTGATGCCGGGATGAGAGCGGGTTTGCGGCCCTGGTCTAAAAAGAAAGGAAAAAACTAACCATGCAATGGCCCATAGATTTGATCATATTGACCTTTGTGATATTTACCGCGATTGCCGCCATCTCCGTTCGAGACCTTTTGGGAACTGCCATTTTGTTTGGTGCCTATTCATTTTTGATGTGCCTGTTATGGGCGGTCATGGGTGCCGTTGATGTGGCATTTACCGAGGCTTCCGTGGGGGCCGGGGTGAGTACGGTTTTCTTTGTTGCCGCTGTATTCTCAACAAGCAGGAGGACCAAAGATTGAAGATACTCGGGTTTATTATTGTCTGCCTGACCGGTGGACTCTTGTTGTATGGAACTGCTGATTTACCGGACTGGGGAGATCCCAACTCACCCGCTTCCACCCATTTGTCCAATGACTATATTGAGCATGCCACGGAGCAAACGCAAGTCCCTAACCTGGTAACAGCTGTGCTTGCTGATTACCGTGGGTTTGATACCATGTTTGAGACTGCGGTGGTGTTTACCGCAGGCCTGGCCTGTTTTTTGTTGCTCCGGGACTTTCGCCCTAAACGAGACCACTATTACCGGCATGTTCCCACGGGTGTGGTGCTGCATTTTAAAGACGGCAAGCAGTTGAAAGAAATAGGGAATGAGTTTGAAGACGTGGACAAGGATTGGGTGCCTTCTGACATCATTATCCAGACCGTCTGCAGAATTTTGATTCCCTTTATTCAGATTTATGCCATCTATGTAGTCGCCCATGGGGATTATTCTCCGGGTGGTGGATTCCAGGGAGGGGTTATCTTTGGTTCCAGCTTCATTCTCCTGGCCATCTCCTATAATCTGAAAACTCTTATGAAACGGATTTCAGAGAAATTTTTGGGTATTTTTGCAGCTGTAGGGGTACTGATCTATGTGGGCATAGGCACCATTGCAATGCTCATGGGCGGAAATTTTCTGGATTATTCAGCGCTTGCTCCCCTGGTACCGGTTGATCCGGGTCACATCAGGGCCCTGGGCATGCTGGGGGTTGAAATCGGTGTTGGGGTCGCTGTCATGGCGGCTATGGTAATCATTTATATCAATATCGTCTCCGAAGGCAGACACGATGAAGGGTTATAGGTAGACAAATGGAAGACTTGTTATCCCTGGTCGTGGCAAAATATAACTATTGGCTCTATGTCATTTTAATGATGATCGGCCTCTATGCCATGATTGCAAAAAATAATCTGATTAAAAAACTGGTGGGGATGAATATTTTTCAAACCGCCATTATTCTGTTTTACGTTTCCATCGGCTACAAGAGTGGGGCCACCATTCCCATTATTGAAGGTGCCCATGGGGGCGGACATGGGGCAGCTGCCGTTATTCACGCGGCCGATTATATCAATCCCTTGCCCCACGTGTTGATGCTAACGGCTATTGTTGTCTCGGTGGCAACCTTTGGTGTGGCCATGGCGCTTTGTGTCCGGATATATCAGCGGTACCAGACCCTGGAAGAAGATGAACTCAGAATGCGCTTATCGGAAAAATAGACTATGAATAATTATCCAGCAATACTTATTGTCGCACCTCTTCTCGGTGCTCTTTTTGCGGGTCTGGCAGTATGGATCCAAGACCGGTTGTCTTACCCCATTGCCCTTGTCTCGCTTGCCCTTTCAACCTTTGCCTCGGTTAATGTTCTGATGGAGGTTATTGCAAACGGCACCATTCACTATCGGATGGCCGGTTGGGCGCCCCCTATGGGCATCGAGTACCGTATTGATCTATTGAATGCCATGGTGCTGGTGGTGGTATCGGCCATTGCCTTTCTGACGCTTGTGGCAAGCTATCACAATGTAGAACAAGAAACCCATGACCGGGCAGCCTCCTTTTATGTGGTTTACCTATTGTTTGTGGTGGGGCTTTTAGGGGTTGTGGCCACCGGCGATCTTTTCAATCTTTATGTGCTCATTGAAATCACCTCTTTAACCTCCTATACCATGATTGCTTTAGGGAATCGGGACAGAGGTCCCCTGGCCAGCTTGAATTATGTGTTCATCGGTGTCATCGGTGCTTCTTTTTACCTGCTGGGTGTCGGTTATATCTATATTAT
>JAFLJU010000373.1 GCA_022712835.1 Desulfobacteraceae bacterium | reverse complement strand
TTGGGACATGGTAAAAATACCACCGAGGGAGAAATTCAAGAGTGATTCACACACCCCATCCTTTACCCAAATATATGTTAGGCAAAATCCAATAGTGGAACACGATATCGTTTCATCCAGGCCATTTACCCATTCGGTTGTGCAAATCTTTTAAAATCCCAACAGGGTAAAATAAAACCGGATATCATCAAAGAGATCACTTTTTTATTGGAATGCAACCATGCCCTATACCGGAGAACTCATTGCCATTTCGACTGTCTTGTGCTGGACCATCAGTGTCCAGTTTTTTGAAGCCGCCTCCAGACGAGTAGGGGCCACACCGGTCAATATCATCCGGATAACAACGGCCCTGATCCTTTTCGGAATATTTTTATTTTTTAAAAATGGAGAGTTGATCCCTTTGGGCTTTCCCCTGGAAGCCTGGATCTTTCTTTGTCTTTCCGGCATCATTGGCTTTTTTCTGGGAGATATCTGTCTGTTCAAGGCCTTGGTGGAGCTCGGCCCTCGAATTGCGCTGCTGATCTTCAGTCTATCTGCCCCGGTGGCGGCCCTGATCGGCTGGGCATTTCTGGATGAAACCTATGTACTTCACCAATGGGCTGGAATGCTGGTGACCCTGTCAGGTGTCGGCCTGGTGATCTTTGAAAAAAAACCGCCCAACCCCCTTTCCCAGTCGTCACGGCAACGGGCCATCACCCTTAAAGGGATATTATTCGGAATAGGCGCCATGCTGGGCCAGGCCATTGGATATGTCCTTAGCAAGGCCGGGATGCAAACCGATACGGGGTATCTGGATGCCTTTGCCGCCACCCAGATACGGGCCCTTTCAGCCTTTGTCTGTTTTGTCCTGTTTTTTACCCTGACCCGGGAATGGCATCGGGTGGCAAGTGCCTTAAAAGACACCCGGGCCCTGGTTTTTACGGCAACCGGTGCACTCATTGGGCCCTTTCTGGGGGTATCCTTGTCCCTCATGGTCCTGCACTACCTGTCCACGGGGGTGGCCTCCACATTTTTGTCCATGACCCCGGTATGCATTATCCCCTTTTCCATATACCTGCACAAGGAGCATGTCTCCCTGCGCGCCTTTTTAGGTGCCATTATTGCAGTGGGGGGCATCTGGCTTTTAATGACCACCTGAGAATCAGACAATGAAATTGTTATTTATTTGACTGTGTGGCATAGATATTTTGAAAAAGACACTTTGGAAAACATGGAAAATAAGGGTGAAGATTATGGGTACCATGGAAAATCAGTTATCAGACATTGAAACCAGATGGGCGGCACAACTTTCCCATGAACACGAAGTTCTTTCATGGAGATATGGAGTAGATCTTACAACCCCAACAATTAACATTTCTTCTGGTGAATCAAGACTTGGCTTTTGGAGCTTTAAAACAAAAACAATTTCGATTTCAAGCCATCTTATCAAAACGGAAGTATGGGATATTGTTTTAGAAGTTTTAAAACATGAAATAGCGCACCAATACGTTTCCACGTTCTATGACAATGCAGACATTCATGGACAATATTTCAAGCTGGCCTGTAAAAAATTAGGGGTTCATAAAGCGTTTGTGGCAGGTGGAAAGGATTATAATCAACGATTACTCGAATTCAAAGGGGAGCTGCCGGCGGAGGCCCAAAAAATGTTGCGAAAAGTTGAGAAACTTATGGCACTTGGGCAATCCAATAATGAAGCTGAGGCACAAGCTGCCTCCAGGAAAGCCAATTATTTGCTGAACAAGTATAATCTCCAGAGAATCAATACCGGCGATGATGATCCCAATATTAAATATATTACCATCTGCCACAAGAAAAAACGCATTGAAAGTATCCAAAAAGCCCTTTTATCTGTCTTGAGAGACTATTATTATGTGAATTGTTTGACATCCAGCACCTATCACGCCCCGGATGATGCGGTTTACAAAAGCATCGTTCTGATTGGAAGGGAAGAGGCGTTAATTGTTGCAGAATATGTTTATCATTTTCTGCTTGATACCGGCCAGACTCTTTGGCAGGCTTTTAGAAAGAAACATAGTGCCAAAAGAAGCCAAAAGGTTTCCTTTGACATGGGTTTTACTGCCGGGATCCGGGATAACCATGAATTGATGTTTGATGATTCAAAGATAAAAATAAATGGAGATCTTTCCCTGCCTGTAAAAGTGACCCAGGCATTGATGGCCCAAAACCATGAAGCAAACAGAAAAGAAGAATCCAGACTTTTTCCGAAATTAACACAGGGAAGATATGGAAGACACCAGAGTTCATCCGGAGCCTTTCAAGAAGGTTTTAAAAATGGAAAGAACACTCATATAAACAAAGGCGTTACCAGTAGCGGAACTGGGATTGCTGGACTTTTGATGGGTTCTGTTTAAATATTAATCGTTGATCAGACCTTCAAGTTTTTTGTTATATTGCCCTTGCCGATAAAAAAGAAACAACTCCCCTCTCCGTTAAACCCGTCGTGATTTTATATCGTTTCCCTTCTATACGGGCCTGGGAAAAATCCACCTTGCCATCCCGGGGGGTATACCCTCTCCACGGAGTGGCGTGTGGCCTAAAAGCGCTTAACCGAATGAATTCATTATTTTTAAGGACAAAAAAACATTGAATAATAGTTATTCCCCCCCAGACCTTGAAAACCAATTTCCCAACATACTCCCCCGGGGCAATATCTGAAGATTTATATTTTTGGGGATTTAAACCATCTTGTGCGGCATCTTTAAATCGATATGCTTTGGATGCACAAATGATATTTTCTTTTTTTAGCGTAGCATATGTAAACGCTTTTACCCTTACGCTGGGTTGCATAAACTTAAAAATCGACCCGGTTTCACAATACTCAATAAATTCTTCAGCGTCTGCCCTAGGAAAATTTCGTTGAATCGACGGTCTGCCGGAGTTGGGGCAGGTTTGCTGGGAACAAAAAGAGCGTTCCAAAAAGGCAGTACCCGGGGCGCTTTGAACTTTTTGAATTCTTTCAATGGACACGCCCAACCGGTTTGCTATTTCATTAAATGAATACGCATTTTTATATAGGCGTTTAAACGATTGTAAAGAGGAGACCGACACACTAATATTCGGCGTATTCGCCCTTGTATCTGCCACAGAGAAGATATCCGGATGGGTATCCATAATTTTTAGAACTTGATGAGGACCCACTCCAATCACAAGCGCCGCATCTTCCAATGAACAGGTTTCCTTCATTACATTCTTAACTCCAGACACACAAGCATCTTCTACGGGTTGATGAAAAAAAAGATAAATGCCATGTTATGGCGGCTGAGTCAAGGCCTGCTTCTTTGGCTGGGGAATGCAACAGGAAATATTATACCTGATAAATTGATCCTTTTAACTTACATGTGCTCAAATAAATCTTTGACATAATATTTAGGTTATAGATATTTCCTGGGGGAGGATCACTTTGTTCTTGTATACCGATTTCATATTCACTATATCTTTGCGGGTAGGATCAAATTTAAAAATAGAGGTTATAAGATGTCATTAGAAGCTGTTATTGAATATTTTTCGAAATATAATATGGATCACCGTGTTATGGTTTTAGAAAATTCCACGGCGACGGTGGAAGAAGCGGCCCAAGCCCATGGAGTAGATCCTGATCAGATAGGAAAGACCCTATCGTTTAAATTTGACGAGGAACCCATCTTAATTGTCGTTGCTGGCAAAGCCAAGATTGATAATAAAAAGTATAAAAACTATTTCTCCAAAAAAGCCAAGATGCTCAATAAAGATGAGGCTCTGGAGCATACAGGGCATGCAATAGGTGGCGTTTGTCCTTTCGGATTAAAGAAAACAATTAAGGTTTACCTGGATGTATCACTGAAAAAACACGTGGAAGTTATTCCAGCTGCCGGAGACCGGTATTCTTCAATACGATTGACCATAGAAGAACTTGAAAAATATTCAAATAGCAAAGAATGGGTGGATGTCTGCAAATATGAATAGACTTCTGCCATTGATATATTTTTTAGCCCTTGATGGCAAAGATTTAAGATAAATGCCACCCCAAATTACCACACTTGAAATGGAAATTGCCCTGGCAAATCACTTTGGATTCCGGAAAAATCTAATTGTCCCGAATGTTAAATGGGGCCTGCATTTGAACGGTAAGCCGATGCATGAGTGCGATCTTTTGATTTTAACCAAAAGCCGATATCTTTGGGAGGTTGAAATCAAAGTGAGCAAGACGGACCTCATTGCAGACAAAAAAAAGGCCCATGGCCACATCAACCGCAATGTAAAGCGCCTGTACTTTGCGCTGCCTCACTATCTTGAGGAGTGTATCGAACATATTCCAGATCGGGCGGGTGTTATCCTGGTGAACAAACCCAGGACCCGGCTGTCCTGTAAAGTTGTTCGGGCGGCAAAGAACGATAAAGGTTACCAACTCTCCGATGAAGAGGTGTTACAGATGGCGATGCTTGGGGCAATGAGAATCTGGAACCTTAAA
>JAFLJU010000556.1 GCA_022712835.1 Desulfobacteraceae bacterium | reverse complement strand
GACGGATGGACATTGACATCCACCTGATCAAAGGGCAGCCTCACACAAACAACCCCCATGGGAAAACGGCCTTTCATGATTCGGCCCTGATATCCTCTAAAAACAGCGGCCACAAGTCCCCGGTCATAAACCAAACGATTGTTAACAAATAGATAAATCCGGTTGGAGGTGCTCCGGGTGACCAGAGGATTGGAACAGACCCCGGAGACAAAAAGAGTATCCCTCTCCCCTTTGAGCGGGTAAAGCTTGTCCCGAACGTCTTTACCCAATACCTGCATAGACCGCTGGAACAGATCCTGGCCTGTTGGGAAATTTTTCACCAATTTTTTATTGATAAAAAGCCGAAACCCCACCTGGGGATTCCCCAGGGCAAGACCTGCCACTGCATCTGCTATGTGACCGCCTTCCGTATCGCCCCCCTTTAAAAATTTTTGTCGGGCCGGGGTATTATAAAAAAGATGTTTCACCTCAATCAGGGTGCCGCAGGGTGCCCCCTCGTCGGATACCTTGACAAGCTTGCCCCCTGCTATCTCAATTCTGGTTCCGATATCGGAATCCACCGTTCTGGAAACCAATGTAAATCTGGATATCGATGCAATGGAGGGCAATGCCTCCCCCCTGAACCCAAAGGTTGCAATGGAGAATAAATCCTCCTGGTTGGAAATCTTGCTGGTGGCATATCGCTCAATGGATAACAGCGCCTCATCCCTGGAAAGCCCTCCCCCATCATCGGAGATCCGAATCAGGGATTTGCCCCCCCTCTCAATTTCAATGGTAATCCGGGTGGCATTGGCATCGATACTGTTTTCAACCAATTCCTTTACAACGGAAGAGGGTCGCTGGACCACCTCCCCTGCGGCTATCTGGTTGGACAGAATCTCGGGCAGAATTCTAATTTGTGGCATTTATCACTCTTATTTTTTTTGGCTTAACTTTTTTTAGCTCAGTTTTTTTGGCTCAGCTTTTATTTTGGTCAGCTTTTTTCCTGCCGAACAAACCGCAACAAAAATTCAGAATCCTTTGGGGTTAAATCAAACTGAAATGCCGCCTGGTCCACCAGTTTGGCAGAATTTATTTCAGGATCTTTTTTCCTAGCTTCTGAAATCCATTGGATCGCTTTTTTCAATGCGTCTCCCTGGGGATGGATCGTTGTCATCATAACCTCCTTAAAGAATAGGAAAGGATGTTTTCAAATCAAGGGCACGTTCAAACCCGAATCCGGCCCTCAACAGCGCCATCTCATCAAAGCGTCTTGCCATCATCTGGATACCCACGGGAAGTCCTTTGGCAGAAAACCCAGCCGGAACAGAGATCCCTGGAATCCCTGCCATATTGGCTGACAGGGTAAAAATATCGCTCAAATACATGGTCAAAGGGTCCCCTGTATTTTCACCAATTTTAAAGGCCGGGGTGGGTGCCACAGGGGAAAGGATAAAATCACACTGGTCAAAAGCCTTTGAAAAATCCTCCATTATCAAGGTTCTCACCTGGGATGCCCGACCGTAATAAGCATCATAATACCCGGCAGAAAGCGCATAGGTGCCGATGATGATCCGGCGCTGAACCTCGGGCCCAAACCCTTGAGATTTTGTTTTTTTATACATTTCAATGATATCTTCGCTTGAATCATCCCTGATTCCATATCTCACTCCGTCAAACCGGGCAAGGTTTGAACTGGCTTCACAAGGAGCGATGATATAGTAAGCGGCCACCACATACTGGGTATGGGGCAAAGAAACTTCTACAATTTCCACCCCCAGGGATTCAAGGATTTTTTTAGCCTCGTCAAAGGTTTTCAACACCTCGGGGTCAATCCCCTCCACCCCAAGATATTCCTTGGGGATCCCGGCCTTCATCCCCTTAAGGGACTGGGTTTCAAATTGTTTTAGAGCCCCTGTAAAATCAGGAATCGCTTGCCTGGCACTTGTGGAATCCTTGGGATCGTTTCCGCAGATCAGATTCATCATCATGGCGGCATCGGTAACATCCCTTGTAATGGGACCGATCTGATCCAAGGAAGAAGCATAGGAGACAAGACCGAAACGGGAAACCCTTCCATAAGTGGGTTTCAGCCCCACCACCCCGCAATGGGAAGCAGGCTGACGGATGGACCCACCGGTATCTGTCCCAAGGGCGCCGGAGCAAAACTGAGCGGCCACGGCAGCGGCAGACCCGCCACTGGACCCACCGGGCACATGATCCTGGTTCCAGGGATTTCGGGTAATTTTAAAAGCGGAATTTTCAGTGGAGGACCCCATGGCAAATTCATCCAGATTGGTTTTGCCGATGAGAACCGCATTCTCTTGTTTCAATTTCTCCACCACCGTGGCATCGTACTGGGGAACAAAATCACCCAGTATTTTTGAGGCACAGGTGGTTTTTACCCCACGGGTACACAAAAGGTCCTTCAATGCAATGGGAATACCGGTGAAGGCAGACGGGCTCCCGGTGGCAATCACCTCATCTGCACCTCTTGCCTGATCCAAGGCCCAAGCCTTGTCCACGGTGATAAAGGCCCCGATGCGATCATCATATGAATCGATCCGATCCAGCAGTGCCTGGGTCAGCTCAACAGAAGAAATTTTCCCCTGGGATAGAAGTTTTTGGGCCGTGGCTATGGTAAGTGTATGTAAATCCATTTTTAGTTTTTTCCTTATGTATAAAAAAGCGCAGGCTATAAATATAGATTTATTTCACAACCCGGGGCACCAGGTAAAAATCATCATCCCGCTCGGGTGCATTGGCCAGGGTCACATCAGGTCCCGGGGACACCCCAAGGCAATCTTCCCTCAATACATTGTTTAAAAATGCAGCACCCGATGAGGGGATTACCCCTTCCACTACTACGTCGCTCAGCGTATCTATATAATCCAGGATATGACTTAATTGTCCGGAAAGTACCTCTTTCAAGGGCTCATCAATATCCAGCCGGGCAAGGTGGGCCATCTTTTCAACTTCATCCTTTGATATCTTCATTGTTATTCCTTCTTTATAATCATACCGTCAATTTTGGCTTCTTTTAATTTTCCAAGGTATCGGCTTGCGGCATCCCTTGTTGTAAAGGATCCCACCCGTACCCGATACCAGGTCACCCCCCCATTTTTTCCCAGGGCCCGATAGGAAGCGAATCCTTTTTTTTCCAGAAGTGCCATGCGGGTAACTGCATCGGCAAAAGCGTTATAGGCCGCCACCTGAATGGTGTAAACCCCTTTAACAACATCCTTTTCCACAGGGGATTCCTTGATTTTCACCGAAGAATCATCCCCCTTGGGTATCTTCTTACCCGTCACTTTTTTCCGGGGTACTTTGCGAAGGATGTCTTCAGATACCGCTTTTTTGTCCTTGACCACAACCTCTTGTTGGACCCGGACCTTCGGATCTTGGGTCTTGCCCCCCTTCCCTAATCTTCCGGGGACACTTAAAACACGTTTATTCAGGGTGGCTGTTTTCATGCTGGTCTTAACCGGGATCACCTGGGCGACAAGCGACCGCGTCAAAAGAGGCCCAGCCTCTTTTTTGGGAATAATCTCATTGGGATTATTTTTTTTCCCTGAGACCTCCTGTCGGACAGGTCTATTGAGGGCATCATAAAACTGAAGATCCATTTTCTCTTCCGGATCATCGGTTTTTCCAAGCTGCAAAATAGTTTCCAGGCGTTCATGGAAGGGCTTTGTATCAAACGTCACCGGGGAAGTTCCCCGGCCAACCAGGATGCCCAGAAAAAACATCCATCCCCCAATAAAAAGATAAACAGCGCCCCTTACCCCCCCTTTAAACAGCAACATAGGACTACATTCTTTCCGGAGCTGAAACACCCAGCAACCCAAGACCATTTCGGATTACTTTTTTAACCGATAAAACCAGGGCCAATCTACCTCTGGAAAGCGCCTTGTCTTCTGTGATCACCTTGTGTTTATTGTAATACCCATGAAATGCCGATGCAAGGGACATCAAATAGGTAAATATCACATGGGGATGAAGGGACTCAGCACTTTTTTCAACCTGTTCTGTAAACCCGGCCAGAATTTTAATCAGATTTATCTCTTCTGGAGCCGTCAGCAACCCAAGGTTCTCTCCCTTTTGAAAATCGATGGCCTCAACCAGCCCCTCTTCTTTTGCTTTTAAAAGGATCCCTGTAATTCTGGCATGGACATATTGCACATAGTAGACCGGGTTATCGGAATTTTTTTGTTTGGCAAGCTCTAGATCAAACTCCAAACCTGAATCATAACTTCGGCTCAAAAACATGAACCTTGCCGCATCCTTACCCACCTCATCAACAATATTCCTTAAGGTAACAAACTCCCCGGACCGCGTTGACATCTGGACAGGTTTGCCCCCCCGAACCAGATTAACCAGCTGAACAAGAATCACTTCAAATTGTTCACTTTTTCTGCCCGAGGCCACCACAGCAGCATCAATCCGTTTGATATACCCATGGTGATCCGCTCCCCACACATCAATCACCCGGTCAAATCCCCGATCATATTTTTCTTTATGATAGGCGATATCCGAGGCAAAATAAGTGGTCAGCCCATTGTTCCTGACAACCACCCTGTTTTTTTCATCCCCGAAATCCTCGGTGCGAAACCAGAGCGCCCCCTCATGTTCATAGATCAGATCTTTTGCCTTGTAATCTTCAATGGCTTTTTGCACGCTGCCTGAATCAAAGAGACTCTGCTCACTGAACCATTGATCAAAATGGACACCAAAATCACCCAAATCCGATTTGATGCCTCCCAGTATTTCTTTGGCAGCAAACTTTGCACACAAGGAAATTGCCGTTTCTTCATCCTGGTCAGAAAATGCGTGGCCCTTTTTGTCAAGCAACTCTTTGGCAAGACCCGTTATATAATCCCCCTGGTAGCAATCATCGGGGAACTCAATTTTTCTTCCTTCCATTTCCAGAAGCCTGAGCCACACCGAGGTGCCAAGGGTCCGAATTTGCCGGCCGGAATCATTGATATAGTATTCCTTCTGGACATCAAATCCTGCAAAGGAAAGAATATTTCCCACCGCATCACCGACAGCAGCCCCCCTGCCATGTCCGACATGGAGAGGACCGGTTGGATTGGCACTAACAAATTCCACCTGAACTTTTTGCCCCCGGCCAATTTTTGAAGTTCCGAAATCCTGGTCCAGTTCAAGAATCGTATCCACCACCGGATGCCATGCGGCATTGGTTAGAAAAAAATTAATAAACCCCGGGCCTGCCACTTCAATTTTTTCAATACCCTGGGCAGGCTCCATGGATTCCATGACGGAGACAAGAATCTGGGCAATCTTTTTGGGGGCCATTTTCTGGATACCAGCCGATACCATGGCAAAATTGCTGGAAAAATCTCCCTGGGAAATATGTTTGGGTTTTTCTATGTCCATGGCAGGAATCTGGTCAGAGGGCAAGGCCCCCTTTTCAAAGGCCAATTGTGCTGCTGCCAGAACAATCTGTTTAATTTTAATTTTCATATCGATTCTAATTCTCGTGTTCAGAGATATCTTCCGGCTTAAAGGCAGGGTCATCATCTCCAGAATCGATTTCCTTCATCTCATCTTCCTTTGTGTCACCATCTTCTTCCAGCAAGGCATCCAATTCAACATCATCATCTAACTGAAACGTTTCTTCGCCGGGGACGGCTTCAATATCATTGTACTCAACAATAAGCTTTTCCTCTGCTGCATCTTTAAAAAAAGCAAGGCTGCCGTTATAAAGCTTTTCCATCATATCCCTGGCAGGGAAAAAACTTCGTTTCCGAAGCGCTACCATAAACTGATCCAATCCTTCTTTTGACGCCTGGATAATTTCCGCCAGGTCATATTCTTCTTCATGAAGGACCATAACAACGCCCGGGTCAACTTCACTGGACTCCAAAATAGTGAGAATACCATCCTTAATATTCTTTTCAAACCTGATTTTCTGTTTCATTCTATAATCTCCTGTATATATCATTGACCTAAAACTTCTTAATATAGCTCAACCATTCGTCCTGTCAATCATTTAAAAACATAAGTTAAGTATTGACCTATTCGAAACAAGGTGATATAAAACCCAGGTTCAATTCGGAGGAGTGACTGAGTGGCCGAAAGTGGCGGTCTTGAAAACCGTTGACCTTAACGGGTCCGTGGGTTCGAATCCTACCTCCTCCGCCAACACCAACGGAGAAATGGCCGAGAGGCTGAAGGCGCTCGCCTGCTAAGCGGGTATGGGGGTTATACTCCATCCAGGGTTCGAATCCCTGTTTCTCCGCCA
>JAFLJU010000213.1 GCA_022712835.1 Desulfobacteraceae bacterium | reverse complement strand
ATTCAACTATTCATTACCCTGAATAAATTGATAGGGTGTAGAACCTGTCCACTTTTTAAATGCCCTATTGAAGGCGCAGGGCTCAGAATATCCTAGCAAATATGCAATTTCATTCACAGTGAAATTTTTATGTTCCCTAAGATATTTTTTTGCCATCTCTTCACGCACATTTTTTAATAATGTCTTAAATGCAATACCCTCTTTCTTTAATTTCCGAAAAAGCGTTTGTCTGCTTAGATTCAGTTGATTGCTTATATTTTCTATATTTGCGCTGCCTGTATATAAATTCTTGACGATCAACATCTTAACGTCATGGACAAACGGACTATCGGATTCAATGGCGTTTAAAAGAGCCATTGCTTCTTTTTTAAACAATTTCAAAAGGAAAGGCTGACTAGTTATCAGGGGTTTATCAAGGTATGACGATTTAAGGATTATTTCATTGGCATTCCAATTAAATTGAATTGGAACTTTAAAAACCTTTTTATATTCATCGTAATATGACGGTTTTGGATGTTTGAAATTCAGAGAGATAAACGCTGCTCTGTATCGCACTTTTTCTCTCATACCCACAACATACCGGGTAAAGTACCACTCCAGAATATATCTTTCAATTTTCTCAAGGCCATGAAGGTTCAATATAATTTTGGAAAATTCCTTATTTTCACCAAACTCCAAAACCGAAATAGAGATATTGGAACACATTAATCGGTTGAACCGTTCAATTTGTATAAACGATTCACGCAGTGTCGGGCATGTTTCACACACAGATCCAACGATCGTGATATATTTTGAAAGAACTTTTTGACCGAGTTTGAGCGCAAAAGAGTCATCATCAAGACTGGCGATGGCATGCTCCCATAGCCGATACCAATATTTAAAGTTTATCCGTGTCTCTTGATTTATGATGGTTTCATATTTTAAACTGATTTTCTCCTGGATAAATTGTTCAGATTGACCTTTCTCCAATAACCAATCAAATAGAACCTTTATATAACCGGCTGGAACGGTGTTCATATTTCATTCCCTGTGAGCTCTTCCCGTACAAAACAAAATACATATTTGCAACAAAATATCAATCCATTGAAACGAAGTATCATTGATACGAACTCAATATAGATGCTATTATTCTTTTGTAAACACTTATTAGTTTTAAGTAAAAAAACACTGCTTTTAAGAATACATTGTTTCATCCAATCTCCCATTTTAAATGAGGGGTATTGGATGGCTGGGCCAAAACAAGGGTTAGCGGAGAATTATACATATGAAATGGCTTCTGATTTTATCCATCGTACTATCATGGGAGTATGCTGTTGCCTACGAAGCCCGTTACGCGGAAAGATACTACATCAACAACAATAGTGTTCTTTTTTATAAGATCATCAACTGGTGGTATGACTGCCTCCCGGAAGAATCAAAACAGCTATGCGGCAGCCGCATCAAATATCAAAACATTGGCAATGCCAAAGTAAAACACAATGAGCCGCAAACGCTATTGAAAATCCGGATACAAGGTGGTTTCACAGAGCAATTAATCATATTCAAGCAATGCGAGGGATGTTTTGGGCCTTCTTACCTAAAATGCACCTGGTTAAATAAAAAGTATTTCGGCAACGGAGCGGCCATGAATATTTCAAAGGATTTCACGACTACAAGTATTGTGAGAATAAAAAACGTTAATGAAACGTATGGCCGATTAATCCAAAGCATTGAACATGATATGACTTTTGAGTTAGAGGGCGTGATTAGCGGCTTATTGAATGGTAAAATAGCCTTACATCAAGGGGAATCATTTCTCAAAAATTGTCCCGGGCCTATTGATCGCCGGGGTAAAAATTTTCCAATATCCTTTACAATCATCAATTCCCTCACAAAAGAGGTGCTCGCCCAATATACGGCAATTTGGGAGCATTAACTTCTTAGCTCGGGTTTCGTATTATTTTGGCAAGAGAATCAAAACACTTTTTTGATCCTGGCTTGTCCAGGTCAGGGTCATCACAATTTAACAGAACATATCAGGAGATTTACCTATGATAAGATTCATTCTTTGCATTGCTATCGCTGTATCCCTGCACCCAAACCCTGTTTTCGGTGACAGCACCAGGAAGGTAACCAACGGTTCCCCTTTGCCTCGATTCATACTCAACAAAGGTGAGGCGTTTGATCAAACCACACAATTAATCTGGAGTCGCTGCAGTCTCGGAACAACTTGGTCTAAGGGCAACGGGTGCATGGGAACACCCCATCTTATGCCCCTTGAAGATGCGAAGAAATCCATCGAAAAGATCGGCGACGGTTGGCGTCTTCCAACTATTCAGGAACTCTACAGCATTGTGAAACAGGATTGCACAGGCCCGGCAATAGAGACGACCGTTTTTCCTGGGATAAATATAGAGGAGGAAAGCCCGTATTGGACAATCAGCAGGGTGGAAGAGGTGCCTATACTTATCTACTGCATAGACTTCCGGAATGGTATGGTGGACGGCCACAGCGAGGGATTTCCCCTGGCAGTGCGTCTTGTCCGAAATGCGCCCAAAACACCTCCATCGCAAAAGGAGAGGCCCCGGTGATATAGAGATCAACTTTAAACTGTCCAAACGCTTTGATCAAGACTTGATAACAGCCGGATGCTCCTTCCTGTTCAATTGAACAAAACTCCTTTATGCACCTATCAATCGATTAATACCAAGGCGTAAATGGGAGACATGGGAACGGTCTCTGATTCAATGGACGTTTTGGTGTCGACGGTATCAGGACCCATGCCGGTGCTCTGGGTGGCACGAATACCAAGGGTGGCACCACCCATGGACCACCCGGCGGTTTCCACAAGCTTTGCCACATGAATGCCGAATCCCGACATGGACGGTCTGGCAGATTGAGGGTTTCTGCAATTTCCTTTTTCCGACAGCGCACGACAGTCCGAATGATCATAACAGAAAAGAAATTTACACGACCCGCCGGCATAGGCCTGTGCCCGTGTAAATCCCATTTGCTTTGCCCCCTGTTCAATCCCTGCCCCTACCTCGTGGAGCAATTGAAAAACCTCCCGGCGCTCATTGGAGAAAAGGATTTCTGAAGGAACTTCTATTTTTATAAAAAGCGCTTGCTCAAAGTTTTCAAGCTGTTTTCTAAATGAATCGGGACCCCCGACATGGGGAGGACAACTTTTTGACAACCCATAATTTTCACATCGAGGTTTTAGGCAAAATTTGGCCAGGGTATCGTCCACCACAATTTCTTTTGCCGAAACAATGGCCACCTCGCTTGCCCCGGCTTTGTGTGCCTGTTGAACCAACTCGTTTATTTTTTCTTTTTTATTCATTTTTTTGTCCTCTATTTTTCTCCATCCTACCTTATAAATTATCAATAAGATCTTTTTCATTATTTGTTTTTATCAGACGGCTGATCAGATAAGGGGTCATTGCCAGGGACTCTGCTCAAAAACCATACATTCCCTTAGGAAAAATAACGGATCTTGCCCCCGTTGCCAAAAAGCCACGCATGGTTATATGATCACCCAAATAAGGGATGATCGGGAGTGTCCAATTTTTGGAACCGATTGGTGTCCAGACCATAAACCATGCGCATCACATGCTCAAACAAAGGGACATTCAACTCCCTGTTTATTGACGGGGAATGCACAAAATTGGGGATGGCGTTTATTTCAATAAATTTTAAATTTCCGTCATCCAACACCAGCACATCGATTCCCAGGATCAGATACTGCCTTTGCGATGTGGCGGAAAGGGTCTCCTCCAGGATCGGCGCTATTTTTTCCATGGCCGCACTGGCTTTTTCCATAATCCTATTGCCGGGATCAAAACTTGATAACAACCGCATTTCAACCAGGTTTTCGGCATCCTGATACCCCTGGTGATCCACCTGGATACCATAGTCCGTGCTCTTGTATACATATTGCGGCCCGTGGACCAGAACAAAACCGTCATCAAAGATATAGAGATTTTTATTCCATAAAAACCCATAGACACGAACGACAAACTTCCGGCCCCCGATCAATGCGATGTTTTCGATTCCTTCCTGGACAATATGATAGGGGGGGAGATCAAAGGTTGAAAGTTTTTCATGGGACATAACTTCAATCCCTCTGCCCCCGGACAAATGGCTAGGCTTGATAAACCAGATATCCACTCGTCCCTTGTGGTTTAAAGCATCTTCTATGCAATGGTAGGTGGCCGGAAAAACATTGGGTATATTTTTTTCCTGGAGCAATTGATTAACCCGGGACTTGCTTTCCAAATGATTGTAAATTTTTGCATCCACCAGCCGGATGCTTTCTTCCTGCTCATCTGGATTCTCACCGAAAAATTTGCACCAATAACTGAACACGGGCAGTTGTTGGTTCCCGTCAAGGACCAGGGACAAATTTTTGGCTGCGATTTCAAAGAGTTGACTGGCCCTGTTTGTCTGAATCCGTATCATTGGACGTACTCCTTTATGCACCCCTCGATTTTTTGTTATCCACTCTTTTTTACCATCCGACCTCATAAATCATCCTATATCAGATTTTTATAGGTGGCCAGTTCCTCGTTTGAATAATGAAAATAATGGTCATGGACGTTGTCGGCAAACGCCTCAAACTTTTTATAGGTATCGGGATCCAGGGAGGCCGAATAAAGGTTGACCACCAGGTCATGGGCGATGTAATCCTCGCTCACCTCAATAAATCCCTCGTCCCGGGTCCAGGTCACCTTAGCATTGGAATCCCTTGACATAATACCGGAAATGGCATGGGTATGATCAATGATGATGGACAGGTATCGCTCTTTTTTTTCAGCCATATACCGGTCAATCCGCCGATGGGGCGTAAGACAGGTGTAAGCCGTTTTTTTCCCGAAATAGATTCCCCTAAGCATGACCCCCCGATCCAGGGCAGCATCCAGTTCCTCGGTTAGTTCTTTTATCTCTTCTTCCCAAATGGAAACAGCCACCCGTTCCCGGGCACCGTTGATTAGCAGCTTTAAAAAGCTCATAATATTTTCCCGGCCCGATATGACCACCAGCTTGTCATCCTGCTTGGGTTCCCGGTAGAGCTTACCCGTATATTCAGACAAATCCCCAAACAATTTCTCATAATGAGCCTTGAGTTTTTGAATGAAAATTTTAGGTTCCATGGGGTAATAAACCCTATTTTTTTCGTCGGCCTGCTCAAAGACCATCTGCTTGTCAATGAGGTTTTTCAACACTTCATAAATTCTGGACCGGGGGATTCCCGAGGCTTTGCTCAAGGCGTATCCGTTCAAGGGAAACTCTTCGAGCAGTTTTAGATAGGCTTTGCACTCATATTCAGAAAACCCCAGGGTTTTCATATCCATCATCATGCGCATTGGTTTTTCCATCTGCCCTCTTCTTCCTTTAAGTTTGCCTTGTTTTCATTTCATATTATCCAAGCCTTACCTATCCGAGCCGTACCTATCCGAGCCAGGTCAGGGCCAGATAGGTAACCCCCACCGATCCAAGCACTGGCACAATGATGCCCCCCTTGAAAAGACCAAAAATTGCTGTAAATCCGATCCCTAGCAAGGCTGCCCCCGGCAATTCCGGGGTGGCCGTCATGACGCCGGGGATGATCAGGGCACCAATCGCTGCCACGGGAATACATTTCAAAAAAGCATCCACCCTTCTGGAAATTTTGATCTTGCTGAAAAGCAAGAAAGGCAACAGCCTGGGTCCATAGGTTACGGCGGCCATACCCAGAATCAAAGGGATCAAATTTTCATCCACGGATTTCCTCCTTTGGGGACCCGTTCAAGGTTAAAAAAGCGCCGGCCGTCGCAATGACAAGGATGCAGACAATGATGCTCCAGCCCCTGGGCAGGATATCCAGGTAGACCAACAGCCAATTTAAAAGGCCCGAAGACAGGGCCAGAAACAAGGAGAGCAAAGAGACCTTTATCTCGGGCATCAGGATGGCAAGCAGCAGGGCATAAAGGGCGACTCCCATGCTCTGGCTTAAAATCGGGGGTAAAAATCCCCCCAGAAGATAGCCGCACAGGGTTCCCAGGACCCAGCCGGAATAGGCCGACATTTGAACTGCAAACACAAACCCCTTGGACAGGGGGCCTGACTTAAAGGAGAGCACGGAAAAGACCTCATCGGTGACGCCGAATGCCAGAAAAATATAATATTTTTTAAGGGTTTCCTTGATCCGGGTGGACAGGTAGGCACTCATCAGAAAATGCCGGAAATTCACCAGCAGGGTTGTCAGAATGATTCCGGTGAACCCCATGCCCGTTGCCAGAAGATTCAGTGCAATGAACTGGCTGGCCCCGGCAAATACCACGGCGGAAAATAAAAAAGATTCCAACAGGGTGACTCCGGTGGTTTTGGACAGGATTCCAAATGCCACGGCAGCGGGAAAATAACCGATGAAGATGGGAATACCGGCTTTTATGGCATCCTGTATCTCTTGTTTTACCATTTATTTGCTCCATAATGAGGGTGACTTAAGTAGTGACTATTGTAGTAACTACTAAAAAATTGTCAAGAGAAAAACTTAATGGACCAGCCCGAGGCCTTGATGTCTGCTTTTAAAAACCGGAGAAATGTTTTTTCAGTGAGGCTTGGCACCTTGTCCTGGAGCTGGACAAGGGAAATCTTGTTGATGACATCCTTTTGCCCCGTGGGCACAGGTATGATCTCTTTTCGGTCAATGGAATCGCTCACAATATGGGCGGCAACCACCCCCATACCCAAATGGTTGAGAATCCCGTTGATAACTGCCTGGTGACTGTCCACGGTCATCACCCGGTTCAAGTCGAGGGAAAACCGGTTAAAGTGATACTTAAACCAGTTCCGAAGGGTGAGGGATGTTTTCTGGTAAGAAATATACTCTTTGGCAACCAGGTTTTCAAAGGAATGGTCTCCTTTTATTTCCCGGTCATAATATTTTTTGGAACAGGCAAGGATCACCTCTTCCTCAATCAGGGGTTCGCTACTGAAAACTCCGAAATCACCAGGAATCTGGCCCGGGGTCAAAAAAACATCCACCAGACCAAAATCAAGCTCTCCGCTGGTGATCATGGAAAAAATCTCGGAAGGATCGCCAAGTTTTAAAGTAAAGACCACTTCCGGATAGGTTTCCCTGAAGGCGGCAAAGATGGCGGGAAAATAGGATTTCCCGAACTCGATGGGAGATCCGATGCGCAGCATGCCCGAGGGCACTTGTTTCGCTTGGATAATTTTATCAATGCCAGCTTCAAGATCCCGAATAAAAGGGGAGACAATGCGAAACAAGGTCTCCCCAGCCATTGTGGGCACCAGTTTTTTGTGCAGGCGGGTAAACAGCAGCACCGAGAGCTCTGCCTCCAGTTTTGTCAGGGACTGGCTCACGGCAGAAGGCGTGATGTTTAACTCCCGGGCTGCCAGGTCAACACTTTTGAAGACCAATATAAAATAAAAAACCTTGATGCGGTTGAGATCGGGAAGCATTAATAATTCTTAATCAAAGGGTTAATTGTTATAATTTTACTTAATAGCAAGCCTGTTATATATTTTCAACATAAAAGAAATTCACCCGGGAACCAGCACCCAATATTTTTAAACTATCACAATAATTGACGCAATACGACTGGTGCAATTCGACGGTGCAATTTAAATGGTGTCTATATGAAAAATCTGGAGGTAACAAAATGAAAGAGATACTAAACAAAATAATTCATATAATGATTTACTTTTTTACCCCGGAAGATTCCCAAGATCAAATCCGTCACGGGTTCATAGCCTTCCATGTTGATGGCAACAGTTTGAACCTGGGGGCGG
>JAFLJU010000569.1 GCA_022712835.1 Desulfobacteraceae bacterium | reverse complement strand
CCCTTCCCAGCTTGGCTAAGCTGGCGGCCAAAGGGGAGATGGAAGAATATGACAAGGCCCTTTCTTTGGCCATTGGGCTGACATTGTTCATCGCCTTACCCGCTGCTGCCGGGCTTATTGGTTTGTCTGGTCCGGTCATTTATGAAGAATTATTTTCTCTTGCAAGAGAGCTTAAATTAACTCCGGATGATGCAACGCAAATATTTAAAAGAATGGTTTTTAATATTATTGCACGTAATCATGACGATCATTCAAAAAATTTTGGATTCATGTTTGATAATCAACACAAGTGGCAATTAGCCCCTGCCTACGATTTAGCTTACAGCTTCAAACCGGGAAGTCCTTGGGTAAGCAGTCATTGGATGAAGCTCAATGGAAAAAGAGACCACTTTATTCGCGCAGATTTTTATAGCCTTAAAAAAATAAGCCCTATATTTACCAAACGGAAAATTGATCATATCATTGACGAAATCACAGAACACGTTTCAGAATGGAATAATCTGGCTATTGAACAGGTTGTCCCACAATCATTAATCAAAATAATAAGTAGCAACTTACGATTAAACATTTAATGGCGCCTTCTTGTCTATTAGATGCGTGTCAACCGCTATATACAGAACTTATCGGTCGCGGTTTGGATCTTCTTATCAACAAGAGGAGATTTGTGCCAGTAATCATCCAATGGAGATGCGGTCGGTCATTTTTCCAGCCTTGAGATATTCATAGGAGTCAAATTGAATATCAGATGCATATGCCATGTCTTTCCATAGCAGGGCATGGCCCTTTAAAAACCTGAAGGGCCTTACCAGGTTTTCCCATCGTTGTTTTTCTGCCTGGGAAATCTCCCTTCTCTGGCTGATCCGGCCATAGAGTTTTATACCTGGACAGCTTGCAAATTTCCCTTTGAAAAGAGATTTCATCCAGAACCATTTTGACCCGTTCATGGCGATGACACAGATCTGATCATTGGTTTTTAGATTCTCATTCAGATTCTGGGGAAACCGGTTACAAAAGAAAGCCTGGTTGTTTTCCATGAGAAAAAGAGAGCCAATGGGTGTCATGTTCGGGGAGCCTTTTGTATCAACACTTGCGATCTGAACGATACCGCCGGAAGATTTCTGACATCTGAAAAAATCTTTTTTAAGGTTATCCCAATTATTTTGTATGGTTTGTCTCATGTCTGCCTCCATGTTTAGGGGTCTGCTTTTTTGGTTTATCTGCATTGAATAAGCTTATTGCGTAATATATGTCTAAAAAAATCAATTGTTTTTAGTTTAATGAATAGCATATCTATATTAGCTGTCAAGGAAAAGTTGAATTATTAATGGCTTAAAAGTAGGCTATGAATTAAGTTTTTGAATCCCATTTTACCTTTGAATAAAAAAAAGGCAGGACGTATATGTCCTGCCTTTGATTCCATGAATTTGATTTTTTCATTATTCCTGCAAGGTTTTGCCTTCCTTTATCAACTCCTTTGCAATTCCACAAACCAGATCCTCCCCCCGGATCAGTTCTCTTTTTTCCTGTAAGGCCCTCACCGCCCCATACCGGACCACATTGATGATGGCACCGCCTGACATCTCGTATTTTTGGGCGAGTTCTTCAAGCATTCCTCCCTGGTCAGGGTCAAAATGGTTGTTCAGGTAGTTTTTCCACAACGCATAACGCAATTTAGAGACGGGCATGGGGAAATAGACAACCGACTGAAACCGCCTGGCAAAGGCATCATCAATATTGGCCTTGAGGTTGGTGGCAAGGATGACCACCCCGGGATAATCCTCCACCCGCTGGAGAAGATAGGAAACCTCCTGATTGGCATGGCGGTCATTGGAATTGGATGTCTGGGTTCTTTTGCCAAACAGGGCATCTGCCTCGTCAAAGAATAAAATCCATTCCTTTTTTTCCGCCTGGTCAAACACATTGGCAAGATTTTTCTCGGTCTCACCAATATACTTTGAAACCACCATGGAAAGATCGATCCGATAAACATCCGAGCCGGTCCGTTTGCCGATCAAACTGGCTGCCAGGGTTTTACCCGTGCCGGGAGGGCCATAAAAAAGACTTCTGTACCCCGGCTTGATAACCCGGTCAAACCCCCAACTTTCCAGAATGGTTTTTCCATGTCTGATCCAACTGTTAATATTTTCAATCTCATCAAATACTTCAGGGGCCAGAACCAGATCTTCCCACTCAAGCTGGGTGGAGATCAGCTTGGCCGGGAAATTGATGTTATAATCGGGCTTGTGGGTAACCCCTGTGGTCAATTGGTTGAGAAAATCAACGGAGATGACCAGCTGGCCGCTGAACAATGGTTCACAACTTCCCTGGTTTTCCAGCCGGAGGATATTATGTTTTGCAAAAAAATGATCCGATTCAAACAATTGGATCACCTGGAACCTTTTTTCAAGGCTGGTGGCTGCCAGAAGAAAGGAAACAGTTTCGCCAGTGGGCAGAAACCCGCTGTGTGTATTGCCCTTCCATCCGCCAAACTCGGTAAAGGGTCGTTTGAAATTCTGATTATCAATAAAAAACGTGTCCAGCACCTGGGGTCTTACATGGGGGATAAGGGCCAGCAAAAGGACAAGTCGTTCTCCATCCGACATGGCAAAATTTTTGATGGTCCGGGCATATAACGAGCCATCCTCCACAAGATCAGGGGCTGGAACCTCTTCAATGGAAGCATGCTCACACGCCTGCTCAAAATAAAGATGGATACGAATATCTAAAATCTGCTGGAACCAGGTAAGTTCTCTTTCCAGGGTTTGGGCATTATGGTCGCCAGGGGTCATGGACTTTTTTCCTGTAATCGCCTATCCTTTCGGTAATTCTTCTTCTTCAAGGGCCGATTGCTGCTGCACCTCTTCTTTGGCTTGGAGGCTTTCAATAAATTTCATCTGGGCAAGGGATGCCGATCGGTTATCATTGAACTGCATCTCATTGCCGGTCTTTTGCTGCACAGAATCGGTCTTCTTTGCCAAATTACGGTTTTCGGAATCTGGTTTTCTCATAACTGTTTTCATGGGGTCTCCTTAATTTAAGTTAAAAAATTCATGGGAATTTGGCTTCCCGGCGTTTCCGGATAACTTCCTTCACAATATACCCCGCACCACAAAGCAGCAGCAGGCATATGGCCAGAGTCCTTTTGCCCTGCCAGGATGGCACGCAGAGGATCAGACCGGCCACAAACCCTGTGAACACAAGGCAGGTGCCGATAAAATACAGGGCATGACTTGCGGCAAAAGAACGTAATTCGCAGAAAAACAGGGCCAGTATATAATAAAGAATCAATGCCACCCCAAGTATCTGGGTGATCACGATTAACACGTTTCGGTTGGGGCAGATCTGTTTGCAGCAATCCGGGCAAATTTTATCAAAAATATTTTTAATAAGATCCATTTGCGCGGAAAGCGGGCGGCTCTTAAACACAAAAGCGATAAATTGAGTTTCCTGATCTGCCAGGCTTTTGTCGGGCCAATACCCGATCCCCCCGTATCCAACCGAAAGAATCTGGTTAAAAAACACTTCATTTTTTTCAGTGTCGTTTGAAAAAACCGGAAGGGTCTTGTCTTTTAACTCATTATTATCATGCTCAATTCCATATAGATCCAGCCGGTCCGACAGGATTAAAAACCGATCAACAATGCCGGACACATTTTCATGGCAAATACCAGACGCCAGCTTTTCATGACTGTTATTGGGCGGTATCATGACAAGAAAAAGATCTATCAGATCCATCATATTGCCCACCTGTTCCAGGGAAAAGGTATTAAACTCCCTGTCCTTTTTAGTTTCATCAAACTCAAAGAAAAGATTCAGATAAAGCTGCTTATCAATATTCATAAGCTTTTCCCTGAGAACCGAAACAAAACCGTGGACAATCTCCGTGTCCAGCTCCGAGGTATTTCTAAAATCAATGGTCACCCCACCGCCGCCATGGTCCCGAAGAAGCCGCTCAATTTCCCTGGCCAGGGATCTAGTCTTGGATTTATTGGAGAACAGCGTCTTTGGATTTTTTTGAAACCTCACCACAAGATCCACCCGGCTGTTGTACCGACGGGCATTTTTGACAAACCCATTGTCCTCCCAGTCTTCATAATTTAAAAACCCTTTGAGTTCATCATAGACCAGGGATGCATACCCGATACGATTTAAGCGACTGAATTTTATCTTTGCGACGGCAATGGTTTTTTCTTTATTCGCCTTTGTTTCCATATCCTGGTGATAAAACCCATAGGTAATCTTGGTCTGCCCAGGTTTTCTTTCCGGCTGGATCGGGGTACAACCGCAGTCATCCGCCTCCCAGACCAAGCGGGGCTTAGGTATGGTTCCTAAGGTTTTGAGTTCCTGGGCACCCGCTTCATGGAGGACCGGACTCACCCCGGTAGTGCTGCTCTGTGAAGTGACCGCCGTTGGTTCTTCTCGGGTTTCGGACGGCGCCTGACCTCCGAACACCGGCAGGATGAAAAACAAACCGCCTACCATCACCGCCACAAACAAACAGATAGATATTTTAATCGTCCTCATGCAACCGTCCTTTTCCTTCGGCCATCACTATTTTAAGATAGTTCTGCCAAGGCAATCTGCTTACCGGCATACCCCAACCCCATTAGCACGGTACGAAAACTTTCTGATAAATCCTGCATGTCCGCGCAGGCCTCTTCAACACTGAGCACATCACCGATCCGGCCTTTGTCTGTTTTTCCATGATAATCGTAAAATCATCTTCCAGATAACCGTCAATCACCCGTGACCCGTTGCAGAGTGATTGACAAAATTTAGTTATCTTTTCCCTATCATGGCCGGTCAGCAATGGATGACCGGAAAACTTTTCCCTGTCCAGCATATTAAAGGCAACTCCCCTGGTGGCGGTATTGAAAAAGTTTTCAATGCAACGCAAATAATAACCAGTATCATTGGTTTTATACCCGAAAACACCCGAGGCCAGTACATAATCACATTCCGGCAATACCATTTTGGAAAAATCGCCCAGATAAAAGCTATTGTTCCCATTGTCGGCATATCGTTGACTCGCCACTTTCAAAAATTCAGGGACAAACTCCACACCTATATAGCGTATCCCGTTACAATGGGTGTTTAGAAACGCTAGCAGATCCCCATACCCGCAACCGGGATCAAGAATGCGGCAACCATCTAAGTTGCCGATACCCAACAGCACCTGGTACCTAATTTGCTGGCTCTCATCATTCTTCCACCCCAAAGCCCGGGGGGTGCCCTTTGAATACATCGCTTCCCGATGACGGTGGTAGTGGAGTATGGTGGCGCGTTCGATAAGGTTCATGGTATTGTCTTTAGGTTTTGTTATGGGATCTTCATTAGTCAAACAGTATTTGCTCTGAGCCAAGCCGCAACAGCTAAGAAATCTGCAGTTCCTCTAGTCCCTCCGAGACCTTGGGCTATGATATTCTGTTCCCAAGCATACCCGATTTGCCTACGCGATCTACCTGGGAAGTTTACTCTTGTAGCGTTGTTTCCATTGTATTTAAGGTGGCTTCCAAAATGTACGTGCCATCCGGCACCGATACCTGCATCGAATCTTTGGATCACACGTTGATTAGATCCATGGACTTTGATCGGCTCACTTTTTAGTTGAGCGGATTGTTTGGCTTCTGGGCTATTATTTGCCATTTCTTGCAGCTTTCTTTGTGCAATGGCTTCTGGCCTGTTGTCCACAAACTGAAAGGTCGACTTACTACCGCTCTGTTTTCGAGAAATCTTATTGGGAGGTGATAGCCTCTTATTCTCTTTCGTGTTTTTTACTTGTTCATACATATCTGAATCCTTTTCAATTTATATTTTAAACAATGTTATAGGCTTTTTTCTATTGCCTATAACAATCCCTGTTAGATCTCCTTATGGATTTTATTCTTGTTATATCATGCTGAAAGGTGTCATTTTGGCTCATCCTGGAGGTACGATAATAATCCAGGCCTAACGTGAGGCCCTGGCACCAAGCACATCCGCTTCTTTTTCCAGGGCGGGATTGTCATTGACCGGCATGCCATTTACCGTGGTGGTGGGGCTTACCCGTCCTGCACCCTGCTGGACCACATGGGCCAGTTCATGGCCGATGAGCTGACGGCCGGAGGAAGTTCCAGGGGAGAACTGGCCCGGAGCAAAATGGACATTGCTTCCCTGGGTATAGGCAAGGGCGCCGACTTCAGGGGCTTTTGAAGAATTTGCATGGACCCGGACATGGGAAAAGTCCTGGTTAAAGGAGGATTCCATGCCGGATTTAACCTCATCGGGCAGATTGGTCTTGTTCACTCGTTGAACCACAGACCCCATGGCCGTTTGAATTTTTTTTTGCTGGGATGCCATATAGGGGCTGTTCTGGATCATTTCTTTTTGCCGGGCCTGGAGGGCATGATCAGAGTTTGGGACATCGGGAGTCGTGTGCTCCAGACCTTTCTGAATTCCGGTGGTTCCCCTTGTCCGGGATTCCAGGGGTTCTTTTACGGTGTGGGTTTTCATTTAAAAATCTTCCTTTTTTTATCGCCATTTCACATGGATCACCCGGTCCATCCAGGGATGCTTGATGATTGAAAAACTCCAGGGAAGGGAATCCAGCAGCATGTCAAAGGTTTTGGGTTCAACCTTTAAATGCCTCCTACTCTTGAATAGCAACGCTTCTGCGTGATTGCGTGTTGTGCTGTCCTGACAACATGAAAAAGATTCTGCCATCCGTAGTTATCCAGGGGAACAACCACCATTTTTCTATCATCTCACGAATTCGATCTTGGCTGTTCCGCTGGCATGCTTTCCCTCTGACTGGGGAAGCAGAATATTCAGGTGACATTTATTATCATCGCCAACACCCAGAAAATAGCGACGGCTATCTTTACCGGGATCAGCGTGATCCTCATGGTCCCCATTGGCACAACAATACACCAAAATGGTTGAACTCTCACGATTGCTGACGGTTACCCAAAACTCAGTTTCGTCGGAGTACTCATCTTTGACTTTTTTATCATTGACGCTCCATTCCCAATAAGTGGTTTTTCCCATTGTTGTTCTCCTTTTTTGTTATGGTGTGGGTTTTCATTTAAAAATCTTCCTTTTTTTATCGCCATTTCACATGGATCACCCGGTCCATCCAGGG
>JAFLJU010000225.1 GCA_022712835.1 Desulfobacteraceae bacterium | reverse complement strand
TTGGTGGTGGTGGCATTGATTAAAAATGCATTTTCCTGGCCGGTCTTGGGGCTGTGCAACGCGTTCTTCTGGGATAATTCCAGTTCCAGGGCATGAATCTGTGCCTGGCAATCAATGTCCATGTAGTCGATGGTGGTTCTGGGCAGTATCTGGTAGGGTTCTTCAGTTTCATTGGGCAGGATATGGGCAGAATAAACATGTCCTGGTGTTCCTTCGGGCCTGATGCAGATGGCGGTGATATAATCCAGGCGCAACAGGGCAAGGTCGGTGAGGTCATCCCGGGTCAGCTCTTCTTCCGCTAAATGGGTATGGATGCACCTCAGTCCTTTCAGACGTCCGGGACCTGCCAGGTAGTCTGAAATGACCGGGATAACAATTTTCTGGGGGTCTCCTGCAATGACATAGACGATTTTTCCATTTCGGTTGATCATCAGGCCGATTTGACGACGGATTTCATGACTGATGGAAACCAATTGGGTGGCAATGTCCGGAGAGATGATAAATTCAGGGGATGATTTTAGGGTGTACAGGTCTTCAATGAGTTTGATCTGGGTGTTTCTAAGGCCTGCCGTGCTGCCATAAACTATTTTTTTCATTCAAAATCCTGGTATGCGTCCGCTGCCAGTTCTTCAAATCGGGTGAATTGACCGATGAACGTCATCATTGCGACGCCTGTGGCGCCGTTTCTGTTCTTGGCAACAATGATCTCAGCCATTCCTTTTTTTGGATTGTCCGGCTCTTTGTTGTAAACCTCATCCCGATAAATAAAGGCGATGATATCTGCATCCTGCTCAAGGGCGCCTGATTCACGAAGATCTGACATCATGGGGCGTTTGTCTGCTCGTTGCTCCAGCATACGGTTAAGCTGGGACAGAGCAATGACCGGAATGTTCAACTCCTTGGCAAGGGCTTTGAGGGATCGGGATATTTCTGCAATTTCAAGGTCTCTTCTGTCCGAGCGAAAGGGAGCTTTCATTAATTGAAGATAATCAATGATAACAAGGCCGAGTTCTCCGTGTTTCTGGTAGAGTTTTCTGACCTTGGCCCGGACATCCATGACGGTTAAGTTGGGGGAATCATCTATGAATATGGGCATTTCATTTAAGACGCCTGCGGCATCCGTGGCATTTTGCCAGTCTTCCTGGCTGATAAATCCTGTGCGAAGTCGGTTTGAATCAATCCTAGCTTCTGAAGTCAAAAGTCTCATGGACAGCTGTTCATTGGACATTTCAAGGGAGAAAACCGCCACGGGTTTTCTTTCTTCAAGGGCCACATTTCTGGCAAGGTTCAGGGCAAAGGCTGTCTTGCCCATACTGGGGCGGGCTGCAATGATGATAAGATCAGATCCCTGGAGGCCAGAGGTGATTCGGTTCAGGTTGGAATAGCCCGTGGACAGCCCTGACAGGCCGCCGTCCTTGCCTTGTTGTTCTTCCAACTGGTCAATATTTAAATTGATCAGATCGCCCAGACTCTGGAAGTCTCCCTTTTGCTTTCTTTCGGCAATATTAAAGATGGAGGATTCGGCAAAATCAATAATATCTTTGAAATCCCCCTTGTCCTCAAGGCAGCGTTCAATGATTTTAGAAGCGGAATCGATCAATTCCCGCAGGGCGGCTTTGCCCCTGATAATCTTGGCGTACAAAAGGGCATTAACGGCCACCGGAGCCGCATCTGAAATGGCTGCAAGATATGCGGCACCGCCAATACTTTCCAGTTCATCCTTTTCATTGAGTGCATTGGCAACCGTGACAAGATCTGCGGCTTCTTCCTTGGCTGCCAACTCAAGGATGGCCCGAAATATTTTTTTATGGGCGCCCTTGTAAAAATCCTCTGGCTCCAGAATTTCGGTTACATCTAATAGGCTGTTGTTGTTGATGAAGATAGCAGATAAAAGCGATTCTTCCGCGTCAATGTCATGGGGCGGGGTTCGATTTAGCAGGGGATCAGTTTTTGAGGTATTTTGTTTGGGCACAGTTCACTATAGGAAATAAGATCAACCAACTGCCCGAAACAAGGGCAGTTGGTTGATGGGGTTTATATTATTTTGCTTTTTCTTATTTATCTTTTTCCTGGGCAATTACCTTGACGGTAATGGCCGGTTCGACATCTTTGTAAAGGCGAATGGGCACCTTGTACTCACCGAGTTCTTTGATGGGATCGGCAAGGAGGATGGACCGACGTTCTACGCTCACATCCTGGCTTTTCAGTGCTTCTTTGATGTCATGGGTTGTAACCGAACCGTAAAGGCGGACATCTTCATGGACTTTTGCTTTAATGGTACATACAATGTCCTTGATTTTGTCTGCCATTTCTTCGGCTATTTTTCTTTCCTTGGCAATCTGAAGTTCAAGCTTGGCCCTTGTCTGCTCCATGATTTTTCTGTTCTGGCTTGTGGCAAGAACCGCTTTCCCCTGGGGCAGAAGATAGTTACGGCCATATCCAGCTGCAACCTCCCACTCTGATCCGGCGATACCAAGTGTATCAATGGTTTCTTTTAATATAACTTTCATTTAAACCTCCAAAAAGGATCAGCCCGTTTTAATTGGGACTGACTTTTAGTTTTCTTTTATCATTTTTGTGTACCAAGTTTTCTAAAATTGATCCAGTTATCAAAAAAACCCAGGCCGATGACCAGAATTAAAAAGTATAACTGCACCGCAATCAGGCTGTAGCAAAACATCCGTAGTGCCGCAGGAGATCTTTTTGTTTGAAAAAAAAATGATACAACAGCAATTCCTTGAAAAAAATAAACAAGCATTAAAACGATTAGACAATTAATGCTGACATATCTGGGTACTTCCACGGGTAAAAACAAGATTAATCCCAACCCGATCACTATCCAGACAAGATAGTCCGGTGCTTTATATTGATTCAGGTTTTCCATGTTTGAGAGCTGGATTCCTTTTCTCAACAATAGCTTTTTGATGATCAGGATATTCATCCACATGGTTGCCATGAACGATATGGTGAACATTGCCGGCATAATAATGAGAAATGCCGAGTTCAGCATTTCAATCTGGCTTTGTTCAATGCCCATGTCCAAGTAGAGCTGGGCTGTCAGGGCAAAATAGCGGGTGAGATAGTCGGAGATCATTTCGGTCATGGTCTGACCCTGAAACATCGTGTAAAGGAGAAAGGCGAAAATAGCAGAGCCCATAACTGCCAAACCCGTGAAAATCATGGTTCTTTCTATACCAAGATGCCTTTCAATACACTCTCCTAGAAAAAATCCCGTCATCAGAAGTGATCCGAAATACAATATGTCAAATGCAAGTCCCTGTGTCATGATCAGCAGCATAATGAAGCTTACGCCCACAATGATGCCACCGCTTTTTCTTCCTAATTTGAGTCTGTAAAATAGTACAGGCAGGGGAAGAAATAATAGTGCAAACACTCCCAGCAGGGGAAGTGCAAAAATGATTGCAAAAATCAAAATGCACAAAGAGATCCCCATGATGATTTCTCTTACAACAGGGGGGGGTGTCATGATACCGGTCACTTGCAATACTCCAGCTAATTATCTTAATCTATTAATTCATGGGGCGGCCGACAAACGGCAGCAACGCTATCTGACGGGCTCGTTTAATCGCAAGAGACAATTGACGCTGATGTTTTGCGCATGTTCCTGTGATTCTTCTGGGCATGATTTTGCCCCGTTCAGTGATGAATTGCCTCATGGCTTTGGGGTTCTTGTAGTTGAGTTCTAAACCATTGTCTACACAAAACCGACAGATTTTTTTTCGCTGATAAAATCTGTTTTTGCCTCCACTTCTTTGACCTTGATCTTGATCTTGATTTCTATACATAATAGTTCTCCTTGAATCTTAACTTAACTCCTGCACTTCGTTGGTTTATTCAGCTTCTTGGGTCTCTTCTGAAGTTGCAGTGTCCTTAACCTCTTCTTTAGTCTCTTCCTTAGCCGCTTCCTTAGCTGCTTCTTTAGCCTTGGCTTCTTCGTCAGCCGCCATTCTCTCTGCGGTGGCTTTTGCCCGTTCTGCGACGGCTTCTTCGGCTAATTTTGCAGCTTCTTCAGCTTCGGCAACTTCTTTTTCAAGGGATTCGAGAGTT
>JAFLJU010000105.1 GCA_022712835.1 Desulfobacteraceae bacterium | reverse complement strand
GAATTTTAAAACTGGAACAATTTATCAAGGAAAATCCGGAAAATGTGGATGCCTGGACCCAATTGGGGAATCTGTTTTTTGATTCAAATAGGTTCTCTGATGCCATTGAGGCCTATGGGAAATCGTTGTCCTTAAAACCCGATGATCCCAATGTTCTGACAGATCTGGGTGTGATGTACCGCCGGAATAAAAATCCTAAAAAGGCGATTGAAACCTTTGAATTGGCCATTGCCGCCGATCCTGTCTTTGAAACTGCCCGGTTCAACAAGGGGGTGGTGCTGATGAATGATATGGATGATCTTGCAGGTGGTATAAAGGCCTGGGAAGAATTGGTGGAAGTGAACCCAAGTGCAACCGCACCCAATGGGGAGCCAGTTTCTGCACTAGTGGAGCGAATGAAAGCAAAACCATAATGCCGGATCTTTCCTCATTCATGGCGTAGGTCCCCAGGGATAAGAGGACCTTGAAAAAACAAATAATATATAGGAGCTGTTAGGAAGTGAGTATGTTGATCCCGAATCCTGAGTACATCAAAGAATTGATCACAATTGTAAAACAAAGCCCCTATCCCAGCCACATGTCCATGGCTTTGGACAAAATTGAACTGGACCAGGCTGAGGTTACGTTGGACTTTGGGCCCTGTTTTACCTCTAAAATTTAATCCGGGATGCCAGGACAGCGGCGCCAATGGCCCCGTTTTCCTGGGGAAAATCTCCCACCAAAATCTTAATGCCCAGTCTTTTTTCAAGGGCCTTGACCATTCCCTGGTTTTTAGCGACCCCTCCGGTCATGATCACAGGGGATTGCAAGGCTACCTTGGCCGCAAGTCCTGCCACCCGCGCGGCGGTGGATTCATGGATGCCAGCAATGATGTCTTCTCTATTCTGTTCTCCGGCGATCATGGAGATAACTTCTGATTCGGCAAATACCGTGCAGATGCTGGAAATTTTAGAAGGGGCATTGGAAGTTAAACCCAGGGTTCCCAGGTCATTTAATTCAACCTCCAGGGCCTTGGCCATCACTTCCAGAAACCTACCTGTGCCTGCGGCGCATTTGTCATTCATGGCAAAGTTTTCCACCTGCCCGTTAGTATCCAGGGCAATGGCCTTGCTATCCTGGCCCCCCACATCAATAATACCACGGATTTTGGGGTTTAAAAAATGGGCACCCACCCCGTGGCAGATAATTTCCGTCATGGGCTTATTGGCAAAATCCACACTGTTCCGGCCATATCCTGTGGCCACAATGGCCGTGACATCCTGATGGGCGATATGGGTTTGGGCCAACAGGTCTGAAAAAACCTTTTTCCCGGCAGTCTTCGGATTGTACCCCGTGGGGATGACAAGACTGCTAAGTAATTTATTATCCTTTATAAGGGCGGCCTTGGCCGTGATGGAGCCGATGTCGATGCCTGCATAAATCATATGGCAGTGGCACCTCCGTCCACGACCAGGGTTTGACCTGTGATATAGGAAGATCCCTTGGATGCCAGGAAAAGCACGGGGTTGACCACATCGTCAATTCCCGCGATCCTTCCCATGGGAATGGATGTGGTCACATGATCCAAGAGTTCTTTGTTGTCCCAGAAGGGTTTTGAAAAATCGGTCCTTACCATGCCCGGTGCCACACAATTGACCTGGACATTGAAAAGAGCTAGCTCTGCGGCCATCACTTTTGTCATCATTTCAATTCCGGCCTTGGCAATCCCGTAGATGCCCATGCCCGGTGTGGCTTTTCTGCCGGCAATGGAGGACAGGCTGACAATTTTACCAGATCCTTTGGCCCGCATCATGAGGGCGGCTTTCCGGCTAACCAGGAAGGTGCCGGAAAGATTGGTATCCATTATTTTTTGCCAGAGCCCCGGATCAAGACCGGCAATGCCCGGGGTGATCAAATTCATCCCCACATTGTTGATCAGAATATCCAGGTGGGTGAATTTTTCAACAATTGTGGTAAACAAGGCCTCCACCTGGTCGGGTTTGCCGATGTGGGCGGGAAGGATTGTCAGTTTATCTGGGTTTCCAAGGGCTTTTGCTGCCTCTTCCAAACCTTGTTGTTTGCGGCTGCAAAGAATGACCCTTGCCCCCTCATTTAAAAGGCTTCTGGCAATTTCAAACCCAATGCCGCGACTGCCACCGGTAACCAGGGCTATTTTATCTTTCAGATCAAAATTCATTGTTTTTTACCTTTTTTTTATCCTTTTTGTTTGATGATTTCCATGAAGGCGTCAATTCGAGTGTCGGCCTGGGAAAGGGAAAAACTTCTGGGATCCAACATGTCGGCCTCCAGCATTAGCACGGGAATACCTGCTTTTTCCCGAACAATTTTCATGATGTCCATCTGCCCAAAGGAGTAAGGTTTACAGGATCGATTGGAGTGCATGACCAACCCGTCCACATCATAGAGGCGGATCATCTCAAGAACCTGGTCTGCCATTTGGTCCACGCCAATGTTCAGATAGATTCGGGTATAGGCCTCTGCCATGGAATCTAAAAATTTATTTTCATCAATATATTGAATGGCCGAGCACCAGGCCGAGGTATAGGTATCTGCCACCAGGCAGGCATTGTGATCTGAAAATTTTTTGGACAGCCATTTGAGCTGGGGCCAGACTGGCAGATTGTCCCAGAGCAGCCGGTATCGTTCCTGGGGCACAATGCTGATGCCCTCTTGGACCCGTTCTTCCATTTCCAGGATCAGCTCCTCATAAAAATCCACGGCGATCTGTGTTCCCCTGAGGGTGACGATGAGGGCCAGAAAGAAAAAGGCGTCAAAGGCACTCATGGGGGAGGGCTTGTGGGTGGTGGTCTTCAGAACCCTTTGCCAGAGTTTCTGGCCCTGGAGGGCGAGATGGCCCACCTCCACCATTTTATCATGGTCAAAGGGTTTGCCTGTGACCGTTTCAAGGAATACAATGTATTCGTCGATCTGGCGCCGGACATAGGCGGCGATTTCCGGGGAATATCCGGTGTGGCAGACCGGGGTGTCCAGGATGAACAAAGGAACATTAAAATGTCGGGCCTGGACTTCATACCATTTGAGCACCGTGCCGCAGATATTGTTACAGCAAATCAGCATGTCAGGACGGGGAAGGCCACCGATGGGACCGCCGTTGACCTGGGCGCAGGAAATATCTGCCCTGGCATAGGAGCAAAGATCGGAACTATACCCCATCTCTTCCGCTTTTACGCAGAGATCTTCCCCCATTTTGGAGGCCCCGATCATGGCACCGTGATTTTCCGGATACACCGGAATGATGTCCATGGCAATTAGGGGTTCCACAGGTCCCCCCGAGGTGATCCAGGCGATTTTTTTGTTGTTTTCCCTGGCCGTCATGGCTTCCATGTAATAGGTGGTCATGATCTCCCGCATTTTTTTTGCAGATCTTATCTTTCGCGGGTCCTTGTCTGCTTTTTTATTTGTATCTGTCATGGAATATTTCCTTAAATCATGTGTATAAAGGTTTCAAGGCGGGTGGAAAGCTGTCCCAATCCCTGCTGCTGGTCATCCAATTCCAGATGAAGGCTTTTAATGAAAGCCTTGTCTAAAATTTGCTTCATATAGGGATAGTCAAAGGCATGGGGATCACAAAATTTGAGAACCGCAAAGATTACCCCATCTGCCTTGTGGGTATTGGCAAGAGCCAAAAGATTATCCCCTCGGGTGGAATTGCCCGAGTGTTTGGCCGGACATACCGCTCTATCTGCATACCTTGCGGTCAAGGCTTCCAGTGGATCAATATTTTCATCCATTTGTCCTTCAAACCACCGGTTCCCCGTGCATAGATCGTCTGCCACCACCGTGCCGCCCGAGGCTTCAATGAGAGTGTAGATATCGGGCATGTCGCAGATGGAGCCGGAAAGGATGATTCGTTTGGCCACAGAAGGCCCGGGGGATTTTGTTTCCAGAAGCTTAACAATGGTGTCAAGCTGGTCGGCAAGTGCTTGTCTGTCCATGATCATGGCACCTTTGACAATGGCAAACAGATCGGTTCCATTGATAATGGAGGGAGAGTTGCTTTTAAGTTCATAGATTCTGGTTAAGCTTTGTCGAATTCGATTGAACAAAACAATGGAGGCTGAAAGATCTGC
>JAFLJU010000104.1 GCA_022712835.1 Desulfobacteraceae bacterium | reverse complement strand
GGGTGAACGACCAGGGATATTGATGATAGAAAATCTGATGGCCTTCATACGTTTGGTTTTCATGAATTTCCATTGTAGAAAAGTGAAGCTCAAGTTGCTTGGACTCTTCCATGCCGGGCAGAGCTGGTTGTTCCTCAACCGTTACCATTTACACGGTTACAGAAGAATTGAGGCGCCTATATCTGGGCTCCAAGGGGCTTGGAATTAAACTGCTCTATGATCGAATGATTCCGGGAACAGACCCCCTGGAGCCTGACAATTACATCGCTTTTATGCCCGGCATTCTCATGGGCACTGGAGCCCCCTGCTCAGGCCGGTTTGAGGCCATTACTAAATCCTTTTTTATTTCAAACGTATAATTTTGGAGGGGTCTATAAAAAAATAGGCGGTGGATTTGGGTCCCCTTGACAAATTAATTGAATGAGGTTAATTTAATAGCATTCAATTAACCTGTGGTTTTTCAATGTTCCAAATTATGAATATAGGAGGTTGCCATGGCAAGACCCGCCCGACCCAAAGAAGAGGTTTTCCAGGTTAAGGAAAAAATTCTAAATAAAGCGTTGATGATCTTGATCGATGAGGGATACGACAGTCTGTCCATGAGTAAAATCGGTAAGCACATGGGAATGACTGCCGCAAATATATATAATTACTATCAAAATAAAGATGAGCTTTACAATGCCATCATTATTCATGGCTACAACCGCCTCTACGATTCCCTGAAAAAAGCCGTTGAAAAAGTCGTTGATAAATTTGAACGTACCATGGCACTTCTCCGGTCTTATCTTAATTTTGGTATCACTTATCCCCATTATTATCATTTGATGTTTTCAATGATCGCACCAAAATACCAAGATTATATCGGCACCCCCATGGAGGAGGTTGCCTTTACTGAAAAACAAAATTCCCTGCGGGTGCTTGGTCTGGCAATATCCATAGTAGATGAATATACAAAAGATCATCCAGGTTATCAGGGAGTCGATACTAAGCTTATCGCCATTCAATTGTGGAGTCAGCTCCATGGCATTATTTCGCTTTATAACAGCGGAAATTTGATGGAAGCCGATGAAAATTCTGATCTTATTATCCAGGGCATTTTAGCGAACCTGGAAATAACTATTAAACGGGGGTTACATGAATAGTTCTTTTTTTAAAGGAAAAAATGTTTACATTTTTGGGGGTTCTTCCGGAATAGGTCTTGCTGCCGCTGAGCTGCTTGCTGGCCTTGGGGCAAATTTATTTATCTATGCCAGGAACAAGGATGGCTTGCAGGCAGCTGCAGCCCGGATAGAAAAAGCGAGGCAAGCAAGTACCCAGGCGGTTGCCTGGATGTCTGTGGATATCTCGGATCACCTGGAAGTTGCCAAGGTCATAAACACATCTGTTGAGACATACGGCACTCCCGATATCTTCATCAATTGTGCCGGCCGGGCTTACCCTAATCATTTTAGGCCATCACCTACGAGCAATTTGAAGAAACAATGAAAATAAACCTTTTTGGTATTTGGAATACCATTGCTGCGGCATTGCCCCATATGAAAAAAAAGGGAGGAGTGATTGTCAATACCTCCTCGGTGGTAGGATATATCGGGGTGTTTGGCTACACTGACTATGCTGCATCAAAGTTTGGCATCCTGGGACTTTCAGAGGCGATGCGAAGTGAGTTTAAAAGATACAATATCAAAGTTTCCATACTCTGTCCCCCGGATACCAGGACAGCAGGATTTGAAGTAGAAAACCAGACAAAACCTGAGGAGACAAAGGCTATTTCGGAAAGTGGCGGTATCCTGGAATCGGATCAGGTTGCAAAGGAGCTGATCAAGGGAATTGCCAAGGGTAAAAAAATGATCATTCCCGGATTTGATGCGAAATTGACTTATTACCTGAAACGGTGGTGCCCGGGACTTGTGGAATTTGTCCTGGACAGGACCATTTTAAAAACCCAAAAAAAGATGGGGAAATAACATAAGGAGGTGTAAAAATGAAATGCCTGGTAACTGGTGCCACAGGGTTTCTTGGAACAAATATCGTCCATGAGCTTCTTAAGGATGGGTGGGATGTCCGTGCCTTTGGCCTGCCCGGATCCAATGTAACCTATATAGAAGAACTTCCCATTGAGATCATTTATGGAGATATCACCAACTTAAAGGATGTTGAAAAAGCAGTAGAGGGATGTGATAGTGTCATCCATGTAGCAGGAGATACATCCTGGTGGAAAAAACGATTCAAATTACAGCGTGAAATAAATGTGACAGGTACTGTCAATATTGCACAAGCATGCCTTGCGGCAGGCATCAAGCGTCTTGTCCATACAAGTACCGTGGATACCCTTGGGTATAATTCAGATGGTATTGCAGATGAAACATGGAATCATTATAACTATGGCGGAACCGGATATAATTACGCAGACACCAAAAGAGAGGGAGAAAAACAGGTTCTTGACTATATCAATAAAGGTCTGGAAGTGGTTGTTATTTATCCTGGCAGCATGATAGGCTCCTATGATTTCACCCTGCAATATGGAAGACTATTTTTCGATCTTCGGGATGGGAAGGTTCCGGGCTGCCCCAAAGGGGGGGTTAGCTTCGGCCATGTGTCCCAGGTTGCAAAAGCCCATATTGCAGCTATCCAAAAAGGGGAATCCGGCCAGGGCTATATCTGTGCCGGTGAAAATATCACCTACCAGGCACTCTTTCAAACCATTGCCGAAAAATTTGGGAAAAATGCACCAAAATTCATCATGCCCCAGAGCATTTTTGTGGCCTATGGGTATATGATGCAAACCCTGTCATTTATCACAAACAACCCCCCGGAGGTTGATCCGGGAGTCGCGCGGTACATGTCAATCAATGCTTACTACGACAGTTCAAAAGCCATGGATACCTTGGATTATCAGGTGATCCCGGTTTCAAAAATGATCGACGATGCCTATGACTGGTATGTTGATAACAATTATTTATAACCGGTTCATTGTCAAAAAACCGTCCAAAATTTTTGAAAAATCAAAAAAGTATTTGACAAAAATATTTTCCTGGACAATAAATTGATCATACGTCCGATCAATTTACAATAACAGTTTATTTGGAATGGAAAATGGGCAGAAAAAGCATAGCAGATGAACGCCGCACACAAATCATCCAGGCATTTTACCTATGTGTGGTTAAAGAGGGGGCTGCCGGTGCTTCCATCCGGAAAATCGCCAGCGAGGCACAGGTTTCACCC
>JAFLJU010000235.1 GCA_022712835.1 Desulfobacteraceae bacterium | reverse complement strand
GCAGATGGGGCAGCACCAGTCATCGGGAAGATCTTCAAATGCGGTACCCGGATCAATGTCGTTGTCAGGGTCGCCGTCTGCAGGGTCGTACACATAACCACAGGGTCCACATACGTATTTGTCCATACTACTATCTCCTTAATTTAATGATTAAAAGTTAAACCATATCCCAGAATCAATTTGGAAAACAAAAAAGATTCGTTATAGTAAATTTGCTTTTTTCAGGGCAAAGATCGCCCCTTTATAAGATGCAATGATCAAAACAACATATAGTATTAAAAGTATTGCGCTCATGGATTGTATCTCCTTTAATATGATTCTTCGTGGTTGACTTCATCCACGGTCAATTTTTTTGAATCCATGAGTTTCCAGACATAGACCACATAGCCGAGAACAAAGGGAATTCCCAGGGCAACATAGGTCATGATCGTCAGGGTGAACATGGAAGAGGATGCGTTGTAAATGGTCAGGCTGGACTGGAGATCTAGTTTTGATGGATAAAATGCCGTGTTGTTAAATGCGGGCAGAATAAGAACAACCAGTCCCACAAAAACCGTGCCCAATCCGCTGAACCAGATGCCTTTGTCACTGAGTTTAAATTTGGATATGAACACACCGTACAAGACAAGAACGATTCCCAAAGCCAACAATCCAATCAAATTAGGCATGGCCAGAAGATTTGCCAGATATTTAAACGGGACAATGGATACCATGCCGGAACTGTCAACATTGAATCCCTTCATTACCAGAAGAGAGATAAGCACATACAGCAAAAAGGGCAGGGCGATCAAAAAACTGCTCCAGGCGTTCTTGCGAAGTCGTGATTCAAGATCCGGGGTTGAAGAAAGATCGATACTGTTTAAAAGATATAATGCCCCCAACACCCTGGCATTAAATACCAGGAAAATACCCAGGGAAAGATTGAAAAGGGAAAATGCCGCTTCAAGGCCCCTCAGGTTAATTCCCAGTAGGGTATAATCCCAGGTGACCCTGTTGTATAAATCAAGGGTGAAATTTGAGCCGGTATAAAAGGTTCCCACGGCAGCTCCTATCAGCAGTATCCCCAGGGAGCCATTGATAAAAAGGAAGAGTTCATAAACAGTTGACCCCAGAAAATTGTTGGGCTTTTTCCGATATTCATAGCTGACCGCCTGGATGATAAAGGAAAAAAGAATCAAAATCCATACCCAATAGGCTCCGCCGAAACTGGTGGCATAAAATTTGGGGAAGGCTGCAAACAAGGCCCCTCCAAACAAAACAAGGGTGGTAAAGGGCATTTCCCATTTTCGGCCAAGGGAGGTGACCACCAGGGATTTTTCAATGTCAGTTTTTGCAACTTGCCATAAAAGGGTCTGGCCCCCCTGGACAAAGGTCAGAAAAAGGAACAGCGCGCCCACAATGGCGCAGATTAACCACCAAAGTTGCTGCAAGGTTGTATAGTCGAGGTTTGAAATCATTTTAATGGCCCTCCGGTCCAATGGATATTTGTTTGAGCATGATTGATATTTCCGCAATGAGCAACAGTGTAAATAACCCCAGGAACATGAAAAAGGTGATCTGGACATTAATGGCGGCAAGATTTGTGGTGGCTACCTTGACCGGTAAAAGACCGTAAATCGCCCAGGGCTGACGTCCTACCTCTGCCACAACCCATCCGGACTGCTGGGCCATAAGCCCAAGAAAACCCGAGATTAAGCCAATGGGAAGCAGCCATTTTTTTTCGGTAAGCGAATCCTTCAGGCCATAAAATAAAAAGAGTGCAAAAATAACCGGAAACAGAGTGCCCAGGGTTACCATGATATGAAAGGCATAGTAAGGGAGAGCGACGGGCGGAACCGCTTCTTCCGGCGAGGTAAGATATCCGTAGCCCATGTAATCCTGGTTTTTCCTGAATCTTTCCAAAGCGGCTTCAGCTTGTGGGGTGTTTTTCTCTTTCCGGGCCTGTTTGAATGTAGCCAGGTCTTCTATGGCCATTTTACCCCTGGCGATTTTGGAGGCCACCCCTTCTATTTTTTGGGCTTCATTGCCATAGACAAGGTCGTCAATCCCCGGTACAAAAGAGTTAAGGGAGCGATTTGCCAATAGGGACAGAAGATAGGGAATCTCAACTTTTACAAGAAATGGGTCCTGGGAGTCTCCCGGTTTTTTGTCCGGGTTGAGAATACCGGCCGCCACAATTCCGGCCTTTGTCTGTCCCTTGTAGAGCCCTTCAATGGCTGCAAGTTTCATGGGCTGTTTCTGGGCCACCTCATATGCGGATTCATCTCCGGTAAGCCCCACGTAACTTGCAGACAGCAACCCAAAGACCGAGGCCACAATAATGGACCGTTTGGCCATTTGAAGATGTTTGCCCCGATAAAGGTACCAGCAGGAAATAGAGAGGACAAAAAGACTGCCCATTAAAAAACCGGAACTGGAGGTATGAACGAATTTAGAAACCGCCACCGGGTTGAAAACAACTTCGGAAAAGCTGTTCATTTCAAACCGGGCCGTTTCTGGATTAAAGATCATTCCCACAGGATTTTGCATCCAGCCGTTGGCCACAAGGATCCAAACGGCGGACAGGTTTGAACCCACCGCCACCATCCATGTGGAGAAAAGATGAAATCGCTTTGAGACCCGGTTCCATCCGAAAAACATGACCGCAAAAAAGGTGGCTTCAAGGAAAAAAGCAAAAATACCTTCAATGGCAAGGGGAGCACCAAAAATATCTCCAACGATCCATGAATAATTGGACCAGTTTGTTCCAAATTGAAACTCCAGAATAATTCCCGTTGCAACACCAATGGCAAAATTGATGCCGAACAGGGTCATCCAGAATTTTGTTAGGGATCGCCATTCTTTATCGCCCGTACGGACATAAATGGATTCAAAAAAGGCGCACAAAAAAGACAGTCCCAATGTCAGCGGCACAAAGATCCAGTGGTACATGGCTGTCAGCGCAAATTGAGCTCTGGCCCAATTTACCATGCTCAAATCAATATCGATCATTATTTTCCCTCCTGTTAAATGAAGTACTATTTTGGTTTGTAGAGATCATCTGTTTGGATCCGCATTCCGTGTCATTTGCTCAAGAACAAAGTCCCCCCTTTCCTGGTCGGTGTCAAAGCTTGTATTTAAAAAATTTGGAAAGAAAAAAAGTTTTAAAATCACAAACATCACAAAGAGTTTTATGAAAATTATTTTCCACAGTTTCTTTCCCAGGGTCATTCCCTTGAACCCGTCCCTGTAAAATGTATAGACAGTCTCGGCAATTTTTATGGGGTTTGTTTTTTCCACTTTTTTAAATACCTGATTCCTTTTGTTCAAGATTTGGGTTTTCATTTTTACGCTTGTGATTAGCAATTTACATGCCAGATCTTCCAGGAAGTGACGCAAGAAAATTGGGATCATTTAAAAGTAAATCAGCATAAACAATTAAATCGGGGTTTTCAAGGGCCTTTTATTGATTGGGTTAAAAAATCAGGTGCATGGTTGAAAGGATAAATCAGTGGGGGATGGCTGTCTTTTTTGTATCATGGGCCTTTTGTGTGGGACAGTTGCCTGGGACAAATTTGTCCCAGGCCCGGTTAAACATCTCTTGCCGAAAAACTATCATCAGGTGGCCTGGAAGGGCTGATTATTTTTCCTGGGCAAGCAGATGTAGAATGGCATCTAACTTCCAATTTGACGGTAATGGGAAATAGGGCTTTTGACGATTCTGATTAAACATGGATTGTTTTCCGGTGGTACCATCAGTCTTAGGTTACCGAGAATTGCTGGTCGTCGGAATGATATTTGCTTTCTGCAGATTCTCCTGGTATATTAACATTTTTCACCACTCAATCGTTAAAATTTGTTTTGCGAAATTTTGTTAAAATCAGGATCTCATTTGTTGTTTGCCTATGAATGAAAAAGTAAAATCGATTGTTGCCATCATGCTGATCATCGCAACTTTGTCCGGGATCTTCCTGTACTGGGGCATCCGCATGTACCAAAAAAATATGGACAGCAAAATTATTGAAACTGCCGCGCGAACCGACATATTAATCGACGAACTCATCAATATTACCAACATTATATATGAAATTCGCATTGATAACATTCTAAATGATGAAAGGGTGGTTGCAGCCTTTCATACCCGGGACAGGGAAGGGCTTTTTCGTGCAACACTGCCCTGGCACTTAGCCTTTAAAGAAGAAAATTCATTTTATTCCAACATGCATTTTCACTTGCCCACGGGCCGTTCTTTCTTAAGAATGCATCAACCCGCTTTATTTGGTGATGATTTGAAAAATATTAGACCTATGATCATGGCAGTCCATGAAACCCATGCCACTGTCCGGGGATATGAAATCGGAAAGCATGGCCTTTTTTACCGGGTGGCCAAACCCGTATTTTACAAGAAAACCTGTATCGGCGCAGTGGAAATTGGTATCCAGGTCGGGGAGGTGGCAAAAAACATTGAACGGGTCTTAAATATTCAGGTGGCACGGTATATTCCAGATTATCTTTTAAATGATGAGTTCAGGCAGTTTTGTACCAATGAAATTAAACAAAGCGGGATGTCCATAAATCCCTATATCCATAAACCCTTGTTTGAAAAACTGCTTCCTGCATATGGCTTCAATAATCGGGCACCCCAGAAAACCGTTATTAAAGGTGTAGAGTATATCCTCTATAGCTCCGGGCATTTGAAAGATTTTAAACAGGAGACCATTGGCCAATTTTTAACGGCCCAGGATATTTCAAAGGAGATGATAAGTTACAAGGCCTTTATGAAAAATGCGGTTATCTTAACCGTGATTTTGATCCTGGGGGCTTTTGTGGTTCTTCACTTCAGTTTTGGGTCCATGATCAATAAAATAATTGAGCTGAATCAAACCCTTGAGGCAAAGGTTAAAGAACGGACCCATGAATTAAAAAGCGCTACAGTGAAGCTTTTGCACGCCAATATTGAATTGAACCAGATCTTTAATACCGCCGCAGATGGGATGCGGGTGATTGGCATCGATTATACGGTCCTAAGGGTGAACGACACCTTTGCAAAAATGACAGGAAAAGCCAGGCAAGATCTTGAAGACAGGCCCTGCCATGAATGGTTTAAGGGCGCTTTCTGCTTTACGAAAGGGTGCACCCTAAAGCGGATTTTAAATCTTGAAGAACATATTGAAGTGGATGTGGTAAAACAGTTGGACACCGGAGAAACAAGGTCTTTTTTGCTCACGGCGACCCCCTATAAATCGCCGGAAGGGCAAATTCTCGGGGTAGTTGAAAACTTTAAGGACATAACGGAACGAAAAAAAGTGACTCTGGCATTGTCCAAGAGTGAAAAACGATATCGTTTTATTGCGGAAAAAACCACTGACCTCATCTGGACCGCTGATGTTGATTTAAATTCAACCTATGTCAGCCCATCTGTTCACAGGCTTCGGGGATACACGTCACAGGAAGATATGGCTCAATTCCTAGAACAAAAATACACCCGGGAATCGGTGGCCCGTATACAAGATCTTGTGAATGATCTGGGAGTCAGGGGTCGGGAAGAGAAAAAAAATTTCAAAGCACCTTCGGTTTCCATTTTGCTGGAGACCATTCATAAAAACAATTCCCTTGTGCCCGTTGAGGTAACCCTGACGCCGATATATAGCGATAAAGGAGAACTTGTCACCCTACACGGTGTATCAAGGGATATTACCCAGCGAAAGAAAGCCTATGATGCATTAAAGGAAAATGAAGATTATTTAAAGGCGATTATGGCAACGGTCCAGACAGGTGTGATTGTCACCGATTCGAAAAGCCCTTTAATTATAGATGCAAATCCCTATGCGGCAAAATTGATGGGATGTCCCCTTGAAGATCTCTTAACAGGCAGTTCAAGGGATTATTTCAATCTGGAAAAATCATGGATCCAAAAGGCGCTTGCTTCCAGAAAAAAAATTGAAGTGGAAGATTATGAGCTCCGGACAGCCCAGGGCGAGTATTTAAAGGTTCGCCTGTCCTTGGCAACAGCAAATGTCAGGGGGAAAACCTACCTTGTTCAAAGTTTTCTGGATATTTCTGACATGAAGCGATTGCTTGAAAAGCAGGAGGTTGATATTCATATGGCAAAAAAGATTATGACCCTTATTAACAAAGAGGTTCCCAGGTATTGCCAATTGCCCAATCATCGTCGTCTTTTTACCGAGGCCATCTGTGTCCCTTGCAATGCAGAAGGCGGAGACCATTATTTTGTTCAGCATTTTGTGATGGAAAATGCCAAGACCGGCAAGACCTTTGTCAGCTTGAAGGACCAGTCCGGCCATGAAGTCAATTGTATTTTAAGAAGCATTTTCACGGATCTGTTACACAATGCCGCCCTTTACAATCCCCAGATTCCTACCCTGGAAGCGATGGTTGGCAAGTTGAACAATGAACTGTGTGCTTCAAAATATTTTAATGAGGATGACTTTTTTACCGCTATACACGCTGAACTTGACCACCACACCCTTGTCTTAAAGTATATCTCTGCAGGTCACCCCCCCTTTCTTTTGATTCGAAGAGGGCAGGTTTCCGCATATCCTGAACCCGGCAGCTCTGCCAATAATCTGCCCATGCCCTTTTTAAGGAACCTTTCCTACACGGCAGAGAAACTACAACTGTATGATGGTGATCAATTGCTCTTTTATACGGACGGATTATTGGAAATGACCCTGAAACATCTGGGCCATGTGTTGACAACCGATGATCTTTCTCTCATTGTCCAGAATATCATTCAGCAAAGTACTTACCCGGATTATTTGTTGCCGATTTCACAAATTCTGGAAAAAACTTTGGATCATATTTGTCTGTCTGCCGGGGAAAGCATTGTTCCCAAGTCCAATGGGATTAAACCGGTCAATACCTCTCTGGACGATGTCAGTCTCATCGGTGTCGAAATCGAGCCCACTGACAAAGCTATGGAAAGGAGTTTCTCTCCAAAAGATTCAGGGGATATCACCCGGTTTATTGAAGGTTTTCAGGCTGAATTTTTTATAGGTGAACTGGGTAACGACTTTGGCCATCTGGAAAAAAGAATGATGATGGTTTTTGAAGAAAGTGTTATCAATGCATGGAAACACGGCAACCAGGAGAATCCTGAAAAATCAATTTTTGTGCGATTCAGCTGTCGCAACGATTTTGTACTTGAAGTGATTGACCAGGGAAAAGGATTTGATTTTCAAGATTTGCCAGACCCTACCATGGCAGAAAATATCACCAAGGTGAGCGGCAGGGGCCTGTTTATTATTCAGCACTTTTCAGACCATGTTCTTTGGATGGATAAGGGCCGTCATATCATCATTTCCTTTAAGAAGATAAAGGTGCTTGATGATAGAAAAAATTTAAATATAGAATCTGACCAGATACAGCTCTGGCAGAGTTAATAAACCTTATAAAGGAAATAAAAAAAAATGGAAATATCTGTTGAGAGAAAAGAAAATGAAATTTTGTTCACTATTGTGGGCGAAATAGATGAACAGGGTGCTAACGTTTTGAAAGAAACGTTTCGTTCACAGTATACAGCGTCTTTTAATAAGGTAGTGTTTGATTTTAAAAATGTGACCCACATCGGTAGTGCCGGAATCGGCAAACTGCTGCTGTTTTATAAGGATGTGGCCATGAATGGCGGCACCATCTGTATTGAACATATTGCACCTGGAATCCATGAACTTTTTTTAACACTTAAACTGGAAACGGTTTTTTCATTGAGCAAATCTTAAATTCCATCGGGCGATAATGATATACAAAGGAGATGATGATGTTTAAAAAATTAACCATTGGTAAACAGATTGCAGGCGGTTTTGCCATTGTTCTTATCCTGCTCATGGTTGTTGGGGGAATAAGCCTTCTGGGCTTTAAAAGTATTGTTGGAAATGCCCGTGAAGTGATTGACGGTAATAAACTGGACGGGATTCTGGCACAAAAAGAGGTGGACCATTTGAATTGGGTCAATAAGGTGAATCGGCTGTTAACCGATGACGGGGTACATGTTCTGGCCGTTGAAACAGATGATCACAAATGCGGGTTTGGCAAGTGGCTTTACGGCGATGGGCGAAAGAATGCCCAAAATCGTGTTCCGGCCCTGGGAGGCTTGCTTAAAAAAATCGAATCCCCCCATCTTGCCCTCCACGAATCTGCACAGGAAATAGGTAAAAATTATCAACAGGTGGATTCGCGCCTGGGAACATTTCTGATTGAAAAGAAAATAGACCATCTCTTGTGGATGCATAAAATTAAAGATGCCCTTTTAAGCCAATCCTCGGCATTAAATATCCAGCTGGACCCAACCAAATGCGGCCTTGGCAAATGGATCTATTCGGAAAATGTCGCTTTACTTAAACAAACAGATGCGCAGTTTTCTGCCATTATAGATACCATGGTTCCCCTGCACAAAGGGCTCCATGAGAGCGCCATGGAAATTGAAAAGTATATGGGACTCAATGAATTTAAAAAAGCCCATCAAGCGTATCTTGACAAAACATACGTATTTGCCGTCAAAACGCTTGGCTCCCTTGACAAGGCGATTGCCTTAAATGCGGACAGATTAAAAGGGGTTCAAATAGCCAATGCAATTTATGCGGAAAAGACCCTGCCTTCACTGGTCGCTATTCAAAGTTTGTTAAAGGAGATTCGGGGGACTGCCAGGAAACATATCATGGCGGATGTGGTGATGCTGGATTCTGCTAAACAATCCGAGATCAGTGTTATCTCCGCCAGTGCCGTGATCATTGTTATCGGAATTCTTTTGTCCTTTTTCATTGTCAGGCGGATAACCGGAATTCTCAAAATAATAACCAACGGCATAAAAGATGGTTCCATCCAGGTTGGATCCGCTGCCAATCAGATTTCATCCACCAGTCAGATGCTGGCGGAAAGTGCATCGGAACAGGCTGCCACCGTGGAAGAAACATCTTCCGCTGTCCAGGAAATTTTAAGCCACAGCCAGCAGACCTCTGAAATGACCCTTGGCACAAAGGAACTCATGAACGAAAATATTGAAAAATCAGGACAGTCCCTGCGGGCCATTGTTGAAATCACCTTGAAAATCAACAAAATTGAAGCGGATAGTGATAAAATCGGTATGATCATCAAAAATATCGACCAGATTGCGTTTCAGACCAATCTTCTGGCCTTGAATGCAGCGGTTGAGGCGGCCCGTGCTGGAGAGGCCGGGGCTGGCTTTGCCGTGGTGGCAGATGAGGTGCGAAATCTTGCAAAACGATCGACCGAGGCGGCCAAAAGTACCCAGGAGCTTCTGGATGAGACCATTTCCAGAATCGGGGATATTTCCACTGCCATCAAAGAGATGAATCAAAATTTTGAAGGGATTGTGGAAAGTGCCACTGTTATCGGAGAAAAAAATGATCGGATCACCGGTGCAAGCACCGAGCTTGCCAAGGGGATCGAACAGATCAGCACAGCCGTTGTGGAAATGGACTCGGTAACCCAGCAAATGGCCGG
>JAFLJU010000103.1 GCA_022712835.1 Desulfobacteraceae bacterium | reverse complement strand
AATATTGGGTTAAAACGAAAATTTATCCCAGAACTTAAAGGCACCCAATTGGTGCTCCCCTGGTAAAAACGGTTTGACCACTGGATTTTGTTGAATAAATTGCTTTTGGAAATCAATCCGCTTTTTATTATACCGGTTGTGCACGTCTGCGACGCCTCGATACCGCATATAATAGGCATCATAGTTTGCCATGTGCTTGGAACTCTGAAGTTCCATTATATTATCAAAATTATCATGGGTATATTGCAACATATCTTCAAAAGCGGCAAGATATTTTTCCCAGGAATTGTTGTAAACGGTCACATGGTTGTTTGTATAAAACCGGTTAATCAAAAATGCCCAGGATAGGTTCTGCCGTTTGAGATACTCCCCATGTTCCTGGGTATACGAAAGTAGCCGGTTAATGGCGGCCTGATTTTTTATTTCCAATAGTCGAAGATGTTTAATCAAATCAAGGGCAGTTGAAAGATCCGTAATCCTGGATTGGGCCATGGTCAGGCTTTGCAGCTTAACCGACGCATTGTACAATTGAATGGTGGAGTCCTTAACCCCCCCATTGAGCCAGATCATTTCCCTGACAATAGGGGGAAGGCGATTCTTTTTTTGCTGGGTTGAGGTGTATAAAAAAAACTCCATGCCCGCAACGGCAAAAAAGCTTAAGAAGAAACCGGCAAGCCATATGGCGGGAGCGCCTTTCTTTGATTTAATGACAAAAACCGGCGTTGCAACAGGAAGAACCAAGACAAGTGCGGCCCACCATTTTGGTTTTCCAAGCTTAAAGCAAGCAGTCATTGTCAGCAAAGATAAGACCATGCAATAGGAAACATAAATATATCCCAATTTCACCCACCTTGATTTATAGATTAACCCTTTAGCACAAGAGATATAATATCATTGACCGATTTTTGCAGCCCCGGCACCTTGCTTGCACTTTTACCGGCGACATTCAGCACTTTCACCTCAAATTTATTCAACCACTTCCGGAGAACGGGAGAGGGATTTTTTTCCGATTCAAGGTCAATGTGGAGCCATGGTTTTTTATGGGCCTTTGCAAAATTTAAGGTATCCACGGCATTGGGGGAAAGCCTGCCATAGGAAAAAATAATGGAACCGTCTGCGTCCAGAACATTTTTCTCAAGATTTTCGGTATCCCCTCCCTTACTCATTTCGAGGATATCCGTAATCTGGGCATTTATTTCATTGAGTTTTTCATTGCTGCCAATTTTTCTTTTAACAGTGGAAAAGGTTTCGCCTCCGGCACCGGTAATGGCAGCCGTCAGGTTTTCAATCACCGAAATCAAATGATCCAGTTTTTCTCCCAAAGCTGAAAATTGGGCGGGGTCCATGGCGGCTGCGGTCACTTGCGCAGATGCAACCGGCACAGGGTTATCCTCTAAATCCTGAGCCCCGCCAAGCTTCACACGGATCTCATCTTTTGTCATCTCCGTTGTCTGGTAATAACCATGAATCCGCCGGGCCAGTTCCAGGGTTTCATCGGGGTATTCTTTTACCCCTTCATGCTCAACCGGATCTGCAAAGAATTCATTAAACCGTTTTAGATATTCCCGGATGGTGGTTGACGAGATATCCAGCTCTTGAGCGATTTGCGGGATTGACTTCATATCATATCCTTAAAGATTGGCAATTATGTTTCCCGGCGATGTCAGATCACCGATTGAAGAAAGACTGATTTGAAATTTTCACTTCACCAACATATTAAATTCCCTGGGCAATTTCAATCATTATTTTCACGCGGGGAACGCGCAATGGGAAAAAACACTTGAGAAAAAAAACAGAACCAAGTAACCTTTATTCTAAACTAAAATTGGGTTAAAAGAAGGGGCTGTTCAGGCTCAAACCTAAGGTTAGTAAATACATACAACCAGCAAAAACCCAGTGACTTTTATATTGCCTGGGGTAACTATTACATACTGGCCCCTAATATTCATGACGCAACCCAAAAAGAATGCGTTACCTGGAGGTTTGATGGCAGATAAGTTTGATCACACCATATTAATCGTTGATGATGAAGAACAGGTGGGTAGTGCCATTGGCAGATTGCTGAAACAAATCGGGGCTAAATATGTGTATATGAATTCCGGCCAGGCAGGCCTGGACCGAATAAAATCAGCTTCAACCCCATTCTCCCTCATCATTTCAGACCAACGGATGCCAGGCATGGAAGGATCTGAATTCCTGGCAAACGCAAAAAAACTTACACCAAACACCATCCGATTCCTCCTTACGGGTTATGCAGATGTGGATGCCGTCACCCGGGCGGTAAACGAAGGGTCCATCCACCGATATATTGCCAAACCCTGGAATAAGGATGTCTTTATTGAAACCGTAAAAATGGGGCTGGAACAATATGAACTGGTAATTGAAAATGACCGACTTTTCAAGCTTGCCAAGGCCCAGAACACCAAATTATTTACCCTGAACACAGACTTAAAAAAAAGTTCAGTCGTTCACCAGAAAGCCATTATTCAACGGGACAAAGAGATCGAACAACTCAATAAACGCATGGAAACTGGATTTGAAAACCGCAACTATATCAATGAAATTGAAGCCCTGCTAACGGAAAACAATCTGCTGGAAAAAGAAAAAATCAACACCCTATACGCCGCCATCATGTCTGAATTATTTGAACAATTCCAGGAGATTGCCACCCGAAATGGATTTGAAATGCCCGACAACCTCCCGGGGGAATAAAATGTCTGAAACACAAGAATATGGAATTCTGGTAGTGGATGACGATGAACCCATCGTAAAAAATATGAGACGGGTGTTAAAGCGACAAGGCTTTAATAAAGTGATCTCCGCCCTGAATGCCGAGCAGGGAATTAAATTGCTGGAAGATACCCGGAATCATTTTTTCCTGATCATGTCAGACCAGCGAATGCCTGGGCTTTCCGGCAGCGAATTCCTGGAAAAAAGTATAATGCTCAGCCCTGAATCCAGACGAATGCTCATTACGGGTTATTCCGATTTTGAGTCCATCGTGGATGCCGTCAACAAAGGAGAAATCCACCAATATATTTCGAAACCATGGAATAATGACGATTTACTGCTCAAGATTCAGGGAGAACTTTCTATTTATAAGCACTTCCAGGAAAGAAAACGTCTGTTCAATATTACCAAAAATCAGAACGCCAAGTTGGTCGACATTGCCACCAAGGCTCAAAAAAGTGTTAAAGCCTTCACGGCCCTGCTTGTCCAGAAAAAGGAACAAGTGGAGTCCCTGACCCAAGAACTTGCCGAAGCAAAAGAACAGGCTGAATATAAAGAGGTTTTTCTGGGACTGGATGAATTACTTTCCAGAACCATCACCATGAACCAAAAAAACCTGGCGGAAGCCTTTATTATTTCCAGAAAAGAAGTTGCTGCCACGTTAGAGGAAATAGCCCAACGAAAAAAGATCCCTTTTTCCCCTAGCACATCTGAAAACATGGGAATAGATGACCTTGGAGAGGATACCTTTGAAATCATAGACCAGATCATAGAAAACGTGGTCCAGGCAGTTGAGCCCACCCTATTCGGTATCGGCTCCGAACCCACTTCAGGGGTGGTCATTGATGATTATAAAGAGTTACCGGATTTTGGAATCCTGGCCTTTAATGATGGGTGTATTACCCGGGGTGAGCTTGAAAGAGCCCAGGACGAACTTGCCGAAAAAGAAACCGAACAATCCACGGGACTCACCATTGATAAGGTGCTTATTTCCAAAGAATATCTCCAGAGAAAGGATTTAAGCCGGCTCTTTGCCAAAATAGCCCTCATCGAAACCCGTCTGCTGGACAGAGAATTTGGGAAAATGCTCATGGACCGTGAGGTTGCCAGCAAAAAAGATGTGGACAGAGGCCTTCGCAAACAACTCAATAATTTTGAGGACAGTGGGGCCACCATGCTCCTAGGCGATATCCTGGTGGAATCTGAGGTGATTGCAGCTCAGTTGAGAGATGAAGTCATGGCGGGACAAGACAGATCCGGTGGTAAAAAGAAACAGGCTGCGTCTGCTTTTTCTTCGGAATTGGGTGCATTTGTGGATCTCCAGGTATCAGAAGACCGGGTGGAAGCCTGGATCCGGGTCCCCAAAAGTGTGCACGGAACCACAAATATCACCCCCATCAAACAGATGATCAAGAAACGGGGTATCAAAAATGGTATTCTACCGGACAAAGAGATCCAATCCTTTATTCAAAAGTGCACAGACCCCCATGAAAAATTTGTGGTGGCCAGGGGGATGCCCGCCAGTGTGGGAAGCCCTGCCCAGATCATTTACCATTTTAACACAGAGCATGATACCGCTGGCATCATCCGGGAAGACGGTTCCATCGATTTTTCCGCCCGTGGGGATTCTGCCTTTGTGAAAAAAGGTCAGGTTCTGGCGGAAAAAAAGCCCATGGAAAACCCCAAACCTGGTATAGATATTTTTGGAGAGACCCTTCTGGTGGGAGACGTGGAAGACGTGCCCCTGCTGGGAGGAGAGGGGGTAAAATTTAGTGAAGATGAGTTGCAGTTGACCGCCATCATCCAGGGCCAGCCCAGTATGGATGCCAAAGGCGTGATCAGTGTTCTGGAACAATTTACCGTAAAAGGGGATGTGGACTTTAAAACAGGAAATATCAATTTCAACGGAAATGTTCTGGTGACCGGCATGGTCAAAGAAGGGTTTAAAGTCGAATGCGATGACCTGACCGCAAATGAGATCAACGGGGGTACCATTCTGATCCGGGGGGATCTCAAGGTATCCAACGGAATCGTCAATTCCCATGTTGAAACCCAGGGAAATGTCCAGGCAAAATTTTTGAATAATGTCAAAATATTTGCCCATGGCAATATGATGATTACCAGAGAAATCATGGGCTCCCAGATTCTCATCTCCGGAGCATTAAACAACGAAACCGGCCGAATCACAGCAACCCTGATTGCTGCCAGAATGGGCTTAAGCGTCAAACAGATTGGCACGGAAAAAGCCGAATCCTCCACCATCAAAACCGGAGTGGATGATCATATCCGCTGGATTTGTGAAAAATTTGAGGTTAAAATCGACGCCTTTCAAAAAGAGCTTCAGGAAACCATCGATGAAAAACGCTCTTTTGATGAAGATCACAATGCCCTCCATGTGGATGTGGCCAACCAGACCTTTGCCCAGGAAAAACTGACCCAGAAAATGGAATTTATAGAGAACATGATCGGCAAGGCCAAAAGCAAAGAGGAAAAACAAAAATGGGCCACTGAACTCAAGGACATTGAAACAAGCATTGAACAGGCAGATGACCGCATCAAAGGCATTTTTGAAGCCCAGGATGCGGTGTTGAATAAGATCCAGAGTTGCGATGCAAACATAGAAGAAATAAACCAAAAAATTTCGGATGTGAAAAAGGAAAAAGAAGGGGCCACCAAACGGCTTGAAAGAGAAGAGGCTATCCCCATCCTCAAGGTCAATAAAAGACTTTACAGGGGAACCAAAATCATGGGGACCATGGCCTCCACCATCCTGAAGGATGAGGTTAACATGTCAAAATTCATGGAAATTGACTCCCAAAACCCGGACAACCCCAAACAGATCACCCATCAAACACTAAACCTTTAATGTGGCCCTTTAACCTATACTCTTTAACCTGGGCCCGTAAACTTGGAACCTGTGGAAATAGGGAGACACACCCGTCGAAACGAATACACTTAAAATATTAGTGATTGAAGCCTTGGATACGGTGAGAGCAAGGCTTGCAACCCTCCTGTCGGTAAAGGGATTTGAAGTGAATTGTTTTGATACCTCATCTGCCGGCCTCACAGCTCTTTCGGAATCGAGTTCCTCTCCCTATGCACTCATCATCTCAAGCTATGCCATGCCGAAAATGAAAGGGGACCAAATTCTGTTAAAGGCGAGGGAGACGTCCCCGTCCACCCTTCGTATTCTCATGGCAGATGCGGCGTATATTGAAACCATGGTCGCAGCCGTCAATACAGCCCAGATCCATTCATGCCTCACCCTTGACTTTGATGACCATGACCTCATCGTCCAGGTGGAAGACTGCTGTCAGCAATATCTTACGGCCCTGAGACTCAAAAACCTGCAAAAAATCACCCAACGCCAGAACAGACAATTATTTCAGATTGCCAGCAATTTCAGGAAACAGGAAGCGTCTGATCTGGCCCAGATGGAAGATCGTGGGAAACAGATCCGAATTCTTGAATCAAAACTAAAAATAGAAAAAGGGGCAGTCAATCCTGATAAAATTCCGTCACTCAAAGAAATCCTGGAAGCAAAATCCATTGAATTTTCTTCCGGGGGATTTGGTGCCCAATTCTTAAAGATGAACGATCAGGTCAGGCAGATCCTTGAAACGGCAGCCCTTCGCCATTCAATTAAGCTTACGCCTTTGTATTACCAAGATGTCGTGTATCGATCCGGCCAGGAAAATCTTTTGGCGGACCTTTCCCAAAAGCTGATACCCGCCATCCAGATGCTGTTCCACCAGAGCCATAGGGCGGGGATGGACCTATTTGGAAAACTATTCCAACAATACCTGGATAAACACCTCCAAATAACCCTTTCCAAGGACAGTTCCAAAGCCTTTATCCAGATCAAACGCATGGGACCGAAGGTTTTAGATCTGACCATCATCAAATATTATTTATTCTACCACCATATTACCCATGGCATTTTAGATGACATCGCCATCAAATCCTGGCTATCATCGGCCACCCAGGAAAGTGCTCCCTTTGTAGTTGCGAAAGGACTTAAACCCGTCCTTTCGCAAGAAACCGTCATCAAGTACCATTTTCCGACTGATTTTCGCCACGCTGGCAAGGTGGATGAAGATGGCAGCATCAATTTCAGGGACAGGGGAGAAATCCCCTTTGTGGAGAAAAATGCCTTTTTAGCAGCCAGAATCCCCTCGAAAAAGGGTAAATCCGGCATTGATGTAACCGGTCAGGAAATCCCGGTGGGAGAGCCCATCGACAGGGCCTTTGAATCAGGCCCCGGCACCCGGCTCTCCGGGGATGGTAACAAAATATATGCCGAAATTGAGGGCCAACCCCATCTGGATGCCATGGGCAAGGTGACCATCTGCCCGGAACTCATCATCAAAGGAGATCTAGGATTTGATACAGGGGATGTGATCTTTGACGGCAATGTGGTGGTGGAAGGGGTTGTCAAACAAGGCTTCAAAGTAAAAGGTGCCTCTTTGACAGCCAGGGCCATAGAAGGGGCCCAAATTGACCTGACCGGGGACCTGAACGTCTCTTTAGGGATAGTGGATGCGGAACTGGTCAATGTCAAAGGATCGGTCCAGGCCAAATATATCCACAATTCAAAAATCAATGCCTTTGGCGATCTCATTGTTCAACGGGAAATCATGGATTCTGTTATCCATCTTTCAGGTGCCTGTATCAATACCGATGGGGTGATCATTGCCTCCCAGATATCGGCTAACATGGGCATAGATGCCGGAAACATCGGGACAGACACTTCCAGTCCCGCAAAACTGACAGTTGGGGTGGATGAACATACCAACCGGTTGGTGGCATTGGTGGATGGAAAAATGCGGATCCATTTTGAGGCTGCAGCTCTTTTGAAAAAAGAGATCGCCACCCTTGAAAAAGAGGATGTAACCCTCCATGGAGAGATATCTCAACATGCTCATGTACAGGACCGGGCCCAGTTGGAGTTACGAAAGATTGAAACCAAAATAGGCGATCTAAAGGCCTCGGGAAATATGGCGGCCTATCAAAAAGTAAAACAGGTGGCAAAGCAACTCAAAATCGATGCTGCAAAGGCAGAGGAAAAAATCACTTGTGAATTTGAACGACAGGATGCCATCGGCCTTGAAATTTCCCAAAAACAAGCGAGAATCAAACAGCTTGAAGAACTAAACCAAGGCCTGGCCGACGAAAAAAATAGATTGATAGAATTTACGGACAGAAAGAAACCCCTGGCCCAGGTGAAGGTGGGCAAAGAGATCCGGTCCGGCACCCGGATATTTGGCCCCAACACCTCCATTACCCTGTACAACCCAGACGCCAGGTGCCGAATCATAGAGATAAAAAAGAATGCCGAAGAAACCTTTGGATTAGATGTTTATGAGATGAAAATAAGTGCGTACTGAACCTCAGGACAACCATCAATCCGATTTGCCGGGCAGGGTAATGGTAAAACAGGTGCCCTTTCCGATTTCACTTGAAGCCTCAATTATTCCCTTGTGTTCTTTAATAATATTGTAGGCGATGTTCATGCCAAGTCCGGTCCCTTTGCCCACGGCCTTGGTGGTAAAAAAGGGATCAAAAATCTTCGAAAGATTCGAAGGAGATATACCCGAGCCGGTATCGGAAATGGCAATTTTCACATCCTGGCCCGTGGCATAGGTCTGAATACGGATTTCACCCTTTTCCACAATGGCCTGGGCTGCATTGACCAAAATATTCATAAACACCTGGTTCAATTTCTGGGGCCAGGCCGCCACCAAGGGAATATTTCCAAACTCCCTTATCACGATGGCTTTGTATTTGAGTTCATTGGCCACAACATTCAGGGTGGATTCAAGGCCTTTATTGATATCCATGAGCATCTGCTTGTCATTTCCGGGGTGGGCAAAATTCTTTAAATCCGCCACAATTTTCCCCACACGGGAGGTCCCTTCAATGCAGTCTTTAAGCAAATCCGGAATATCCTCCTTGAGGTAGTCGATTTCAATTTTTTTCTCAAACTGACTGATTTTTTCTAACAAAGCTGTGACCGTTGGGTCCAGACTATCGGCCCCGCCCTTACTTAAGTCTGCTGCCATGACCTGGTAATGCCCCAGCAGGGTATTATAATCGGTCAAATAATCGGACAATGCCTCCAGATTACTGCCCACAAACCCGATGGGATTATTGATTTCATGGGCCACCCCGGCGGCCAGCTGACCTATGGAGGCCATCTTTTCAGACTGCATGGCCTGGGCCTGGGTCGCCTTTAAATTTTGGAGGGCATCATCCAGTTTTTTGTTTTTTATGGACAGGTTTTCCTGGAGTTCATAGTGCTGACTTTCCAACCTTGAAATCCGTTCCCCGCTTTTAATCCTGGATCTGAGTTCATCTGGTTTAAAAGGCTTGATAATATAATCATCCGCCCCGGCATCAAAGACCTCCACAAGGTCGGTTGTTTTATCCTTAGCTGTCAACAGCATGATATAGGAATAGTTTTTTTTATTGGAACTTCGAATTCTTTTGCAAAGTTCAAGCCCATCCATTTCCGGCATCATCCAGTCGGAAATCACCATGTCGGGTTCATGTTCTTGAAATGCCTCCCAGGCCTGCTTCCCGTTTTCAGTGACAATGACCTCATGTCCAATTTTTGTGACGACTTTTTTAACCAAAAGTCTTGAAACAAAATCATCCTCTGCAATCAGTATTTTCATATCTCATCCCATTTGATAGTGGTTACATGTTCTTTAAAGGCACTTGCTTCATTGACCAATTGCGTAATCCTGTTTTCAACCACACTAAGATCCCCCTCTTCTCCCATGGTTTCGATGGCTTGTGCCACGGAAGTGATCATGTCCGCCCCCATATTAGCGGATGATCCCTTCAAAGACTGGGCGGTGATAATCACGGCGTTCAGATCTTTTTTCAAAGAGGCATTTCTGATGGCATCTATTCTATTGGGAAGAGACCCCACAAATTCAATTACCAGCATTTCAAGAAACGCTTTGTCATCCATTGCCCGGTCAAGGGCGGCCTTCATATTGAAAACAATTCCCTTTTTTTTCTGGGATTTCATCCGGGAATAGCCCCCCACATGGTTTCTTAAAAAATCCTCATTCTTCCAGGTCCATGTTTCGATTGAAGCCAACAACCGTTCAGGGGTCAAGGGTTTTGACAAGCAATCCGCCACATTTGCCCCTGGAAAATTTTCATTTTCCAAGGATTTAACCGTTATGGATTGATCTGTCATGACGATAATGGACACCGCTCTTTTGTTTCCTTGTCTTTCATACTGCCGGATGGCGTGGATAAGTTTCTGCCTATCGGGTGCATCCATATCCAGAAGAATCAAATTGTATCGTCCCGTTTTAAAGGCTTCCATTGCCAGGTTTGTTTCAGTTTTGGCCTTTATTCGATAGCCTGATTTCCCACAAATTTTGAGAACAATTTTCCGGTTGACCCGTCCAGGCTCTACCAAAAGAATTTTCACATGCTGTTTTTTATTTTCCCTCAGAACATGGCGGGTGATCATCTCATCTTGCCCCAAATTTTTAACAGCAAATCCGGTGGCAATACAATCATAGAGTTCCTGGGGTTTAATCGGCTTGGGAAGATAGCCATGTACCCCGATTTTTTTAAGCCGTTCCACATCCCCCTTTTCCCCGACAGAAGCCAGCATAACCATCAGCAAATCCCCGGTCCCGGGAAGGGCATTGATTTTTTCAACCAGGGATTCACTGCCCATTCCCGGCAGATCCATATTCAACAAGACAATGTCAAAGGGACATTCTTGAGATTTGGAGGACATCAATTTTTCCAAGGCGGTTTCCTGGGTACTTGCATCATCATACAAGCAGCCCCAATCCAGGACAAAGGATTTAAGCACCCGCCGATCCGTGATATTTTCATCCACCACCAGAATTTTCTTGTCCCGGAAAGAGATGGGAACCACCATCTCTCTTTGGACCCCATGGGCCTGTTTTTCAAAGAGCAGGATGAAAAAAAAGCGAGACCCTTTGCCAGGCGCACTGTCGACCTGAATGGAACCGCCCATCATCTGAACCAATTTATCTGAAATGCTGAGCCCAAGACCCGTTCCCCCGAATTTCCGGGTGGCAGAACCATCTGCCTGGGAAAATGAATCAAATATCGCCTGGGTCTGATCAGGGGCAATGCCAATTCCAGTATCCATAATTTCAAACCGGATGGTAGCCGTGGTATCATCATCCTTTTCAAGAACAATCCTAAGGGAGACCCCACCGGTCTGTGTAAATTTAATGGCATTGGAACAGATATTGTTCAATACCTGGCGCAAACGCCCGGGGTCCCCCAGGAGCAAAGAGGGAACAAATTGATGGACAAAAAGACTAAATTTCAGTCCTTTTTCCAAACATTTAGGTGCCATAAGGGTTTCTATCTTTTCAACCAGAGTTCTTAAATCAAACCCGATACATTCACAGTCCACCTTCCCCGCCTCAATCCTGGAATAATCCAACACATCCGTGAGCACCCCCATAAGGGAATCGGCGCTTTTCTGTAAAATATCCACAAACCCCTGTTGTTCATCATCCAACCGGGTATTGAGCAGCAGTTCGATCATTCCCATAACATGGTTCATGGGGGTTCTAACCTCGTGGCTGACATTTGAAAGAAACTGTGCTTTGGCGGTGTTTGCTGCCAGGGACTCCTGCCGGGAACGGATCAACTCCGTGATATCTTGGAGGGTGAC
>JAFLJU010000102.1 GCA_022712835.1 Desulfobacteraceae bacterium | reverse complement strand
GTCTCTATTTAAATTTATCCTTCCCTTCCCACAGGTGATCTTAATCCTGGATAAAATCCTGATCGGTATTGCCACCTTGTGGATCGGTATCAATTCATGGAACACAGACCTGTTCTCCAATATCAACTGGGATATAAGGGGTCTGGAAAAACTAAACAAAAAAGAATGGTATCTGGTCATTTCCAATCACCAGTCCTGGGTGGATATTATGGTACTCCAAAAAATATTGAATCGAAAAATCCCCATGCTGAAATTTTTCTTAAAAAAAGAACTCATCTGGGTGCCTTTCCTGGGGCTTGCCTGGTGGGCCCTTGATTTTCCTTTCATGAAACGGTATTCCAAAAAATTTCTTGCAAAAAGACCCCACCTGCGGGGTAAAGATCTTGAAAGTACGAAAAAGGCGTGTGAAAAATTCAAACATACCCCCACCTCCATTATGAATTTTGTGGAAGGCACCCGGTTCACCCCCCAAAAAAAAGCGGCACAAAAGACTCCCTTTATCAATCTGCTCAACCCCAAAGCCGGCGGCATTGCTTTTGTTCTGGGATCCATGGGGGAGTATCTTCATAAAATAATTGATGTGACCATCGTCTATCCAGGAAGAGCCCCCTCCTTATGGGATTTTTTATCCGGCAAAACCCAAGGTGTTGTGATTAATTTTGACGTAATTGAGATAAACCAGGAGTTAAAGGGGGATTTTTTTAATGACCCGGAATATAAGGAGCTCTTTTGCCAATGGCTCAACTTAAAATGGATAGAAAAAGACGAAAAAATCGGTTTAATACAGACAGATTAAATTTTAACCCCGCTTCTATTCTTATCAAAATTTTGCCGGAAAGTTAAACCGGGAGGTTAAATATTTTGAACCTGCATTTCGTAAACCTGTCTGCTTTGCGATCCTTCGGCCGAGAAAAGAACTTCTCTGATCTTTGATCGCCGGATGACCTGCTCAACGGTCATATCACTATGCTTTCCAGAAATTTCAGTCGCCGGTTGAATGGTCCCCTCACAGGTGACCATGGCATTGCCTGGATTCTCCTTGGCCCATAGGACAAGGTTCTTTTTTTCCTGGATCAGTTCATTCATTTTATCCTCCCAAAAAGAAATTTCCTTGTCTAATTTTTCCATAGCCTCTTCAAGGGCCTCACTTTTTTCAAAACACCGGTCCAGATTTTTTTCAGCATTCTGGGCATCATTTTTTAATTGGCGCAATTGGTCTTCTAATTGTCCGGAGGCATTTTTATTTTCAGGGTCAACCAATTTTGCCTCTGTTTCTCTTTGCTCAAGCTGGGACCGATCCTGAATATGGGCGAGTTTTGTGATCTGCTTCTGGATTTCCGAGTTCTGCTCTTTGAGCTTGTCCTTTTTTACCTGATACTTTTCGATATTCTCTTTCAATGCACGAACTTTTATCTTATTTTTTTCAATTTCCTTTTCGGTAAATGCATCCTGCCCGACTTTAATAAAACTAGGTCCTGCCATTTCAGTCCCGATATGCTTTGCACCAACCCCCATCTTGGCAGTTATCTTGGAAGAGATTAGCTTGCCGTTTTCAATGACACAGGAACCGCCACTTTCAATTTTAGAATCCACAATTTCCTTGCTCACCTGAACATTGCCCATGCAGAAAATTTCGGAATTATGGATAAATTTGGCAAACACATTACCCCTGGCGTAAATTTTCCCTTCATTGATACCACCAACCACCAATAGATCTCCGTCTGCCTCAACAATACCACCGTCCAGTTCAATCGCTTTAATATCATTGCCCCGAACCTTAAATCCGGATTTGATACACCCCTTAATATTCACATTGCCATCATACTCAATGTGCCCGGTTTCATAGTCCACGTCCCCGGTCGTGTATTCAATATGAACATAAATAATCCCGGACAATGAATATTTGGGATAGCCACTAACCTCTGCCAAAACCTTAAGACCGTCCTCGGATAATTTGGCACCCTTCCCAAAACGTAGGGCGATATCCTCACCGGATAAGGTCTCTACCTCATCTCCATAAATATTTTGCCCCATACGGGACAAAATCATGGGAGTCTTTTCTGCCAGGACCGTTCCTTCTTCCACATTGGGAACCTCCCCCCTTTCCTTGAAATCGATATTCCCTTCTGCATCAAGGCCACCCGCTTTAAGATAATCGGTATTAAAAAAGAACTCCAGTTTTGCATCCTGACCCTGAATGGGCTTTATCCCCCTTGCGATCCTGAAGGACTGGGTTTTAAAACCAGAAGAGTTGATAAAACCATCTATCATCTCATCCACAACGATACCGGATACAATGTCCTTTTCAAACAACGCTTCTTTAATTTCAATCGCCTGGATATCTTTGTTGAAATGGTCTGTCTTTGAAACAAAGGCTGCCATAAAATCCCTGGAAACCTGTAGTTTTATACCCCCTGCGATCACCTCCGGCTCAAGCAAGGCACTTTTTTCTTCAATTGCTTTTGCTACAATTTCTTTTTCTTCAATTTCTTTTTCTTCAATTTCTTTTTCTTCCGGTTTCTTCCCGGATTCATTTTCCGGCTTATTTTCAGGCCCGGGCCCGGGAACTAAGGTTTTATCAGGGTTAGCCCCTTTAGCCGGGATTTTCTCTCGCTTCTGCAATTTAAGAATATAATCTCTTTGTTTTATGGTCATCAACCCTGCGGCCACCAACATATCCCCTATCAGGGTAGGCTTACGCTTTCCCCGGATGGCATCTTCCTGTTCTTCCAGGGCCAGGTCCAGAACGCTTTTATTGATGAACCCCTTGCCCATGGCAATGGCCCCGAATTTATATTCTTTTTGGCGTATTTCAAGTGTTTTTGCTGCCCGTGAGAGTCGTTCTATATTCTTTCCAGACACCAGTTCTTTGTCGAGCAGATAGTCTTTCAAGGCGCTTCCCAGGTCAGTGGACTTGGCACATTGGACCAATCCGGTTTCCAATTCCTCTTTTGTGATCAATTGGTTTTTTACCGCTAGAAGCCCAATTAAAGGACATTTAATTTTCTTCCCACCGCCACTTGTCATACCATCTCCCTAATCTTTCAAATAAGAACTGCCACAAAGCCTGCAAATAAAAATGAAGACTCCATCAAAAATTCATATTGCCAACCAGATAACATTCTGTCTTTTTTATGTAATCTTACCAATAAAAGCATGAAAATGGGGACACATGCAAGAAGGAATACATTATTGCCAAACAATCCTGCCCAGGAGGCAACCAAAATCATCAAAATCTCACCTCCCAGCACATATTG
>JAFLJU010000451.1 GCA_022712835.1 Desulfobacteraceae bacterium | reverse complement strand
TCAGAAAGGGCGGTTGCGCAAACCGGTTCAAGGAAAAATTTTTTCAAAATTCGGGGTTTCAAAGAACGGAGATTACAAATCCTTCACTTTTCAAAGCGGAATTGATATAAAGGTTGAAAGAGGGGAACCTGTCCGGTCTGTTTTCAAGGGCAAGGTATTGTTTGCCCAATGGCTGAAAGGGTATGGGAATATGATGATTATCAACCACGGTGATAATTATTATACCCTGTATGCCCATGTGGAAGAATTGTTTAAAAAAAAAGGTGAGGCAGTTGAAACCGGTGAAGTGATTGCCACTGCCGGAGATACTGGTTCCATCAAGGGGTTGTGCCTTCATTTTGAGGTCAGACACCATGGAAAACCCGTCAACCCCATGCAATGGATAAGAAAAGGAGCTTAAAAACATAATGCGCTATCAGTTTTTCGAATTTGCAAAGCACTGGATATCAACAACGGCTGCTTGTCTGGTCCTTATTTTTATGGCAGGACCTTTTTCGCAGGTTCTGGCCGAGAATGAAAAAACCTATCAAACATTGAAACTCTTTACCGAGGTTCTGGAAGAACTGGAAAAAAATTATGTGGATGAAGTGGATGCTGACACGCTTATCCATAATGCCATCAAAGGCATGGTGGGAAATCTGGATCCCCACTCAAGCTTTATGCCTCCCGAAGCATTTGATGACCTCCAGGACGATACCAAGGGAGAATTTTCCGGTATTGGTATTGTGATCACCATGAAAGACAATATCCTGACCGTTGTATCGCCCATTGAAGGGACACCCGCTTATAAAGCCGGTATCCAGGCAGGGGATATCATTATTAAAATAGATGATCTGTCCACAAAAGGGATAGCCTTGTGGGAAGCGGTTAGCAAAATGAGGGGTCCCCGGTATAAGCAAGTTTTGATCACGATCGTCCGGGAAGGCGCTACCGTTCCCCTGGTGTTTGACCTGAAACGCGATTTGATTCCCATGACCAGCGTACGGTCTGCCGTTCTTAAACCCGGGTATGGGTATCTTCGGGTCACCAATTTTAGGATGAATACCGTTGAGGATATGGAAAAACACCTGAAAAAACTGGAAGCTGATAAAGATAGTCTCAAGGGGCTGATCATCGATATGCGGGATAATCCCGGCGGGCTTCTGGACCAGGCCATTAAAATTTCCGATCTGTTTTTGGACCAGGGCATCATTGTATCCATCAAAGGCCGACTTGAAAAAAATACCCAGGTATTTAATGCATATCCCGGCCAGGATAAAAGGGGCTACCCCATTGTTGTTTTGATCAATGGCGGGTCTGCATCGGCATCGGAAATTGTCGCAGGTGCTCTTCAGGATCATTCGAGGGCCCTTATTTTGGGAACCCCTTCCTTTGGAAAGGGATCTGTTCAAACGGTTCGGCCCCTGAAGGATGGGTTTGGCATTAAATATACCATTGCCCGCTATTATACCCCCAATGGCCGTTCCATCCAGGCTACGGGTATCCAGCCGGATATAGAGGTGGAATTTGAGATTCTTGAGAAGAAAGAAAAAAAGGTCTCTGGCTTCGGCGGGATGATGAAGGAGAAAGATTTAAAGAATAGCCTGGCGCCTGAAGAAATGAGCCCGGAAAAATCGACGGCAAAACAATCTAAGAAAAGCCGCCAGGTTGTGGAGGCTGAGCTGTTAGAAAAAGATGCCCAGGTGAAAAGAGCGCTTGATATTCTGATAAGTTATGGCGTGTTCAGTAAATTAAATGGCCGATAGAAAAAAGAGCGGTGCCCGGGAAAAATCAGCAGCTCTCCCCAAAAAGGCTCCCCAAAAAAAGGTTCCTAAAAAAAAGGCTGTTCCCAAAAAGACACCAGGGAAGAAGACAGGAACCCGTAAAAAGAAACAGCCTGACCTTGGCAAAGAATTTAAAAAGGTTCTTTTGGGGGTTGCAATCCTGCTTGCCATCTGTCTGACCGTGGCCATGATAGCGGATATCGTTATCAATTCGACAAAGGGGGGGAAGACAGAATCCGTCCAGTCTTCGGAACCTATAATTGCCCGGCAGAAAACACCCCGGGAAAAAACCAAGGCCCCCATAAAACCGGTAAAACAGATATCACCGGTGTTTGAAGATATCGGTGATATCCAGAATATAACCCCTTCAATGGATCTTCGGAATAAATCCCAGCGGCCGATTTTATACGAAATATTTGAGGAACTGGACCACGGCCAGGTTGAAAAAAAGCCGATTCTTCCAAAGGAAAAGGACGATATTCCCCAAATTGTAATCATCATCGATGATATCGGGTATGACAGGCAAATTGCAATGGATTTGTGTCTGCTGGATCCACGCCTAACCTTTTCGGTGCTTCCCTTTTCTCCCTTTGGTCTTTCCATTGCCGAAAAACTGTCTGCCAAGGGTGCCCAGCTCATGCTTCATCTTCCCATGGAACCGGTTCAATACCCGGAAGCAAACCCAGGACCTGGTGCATTGCTCTCTTCAATGACACCGGATAAGCTTCTATCCCAGCTTCGGAAGGATTTAACCCAAGTGCCGGGTATTGTCGGGGTAAACAATCACATGGGGTCAAAATTGACTGCCGACTCCGATAAAATGAACCAGATTTTTACAATTTTAAAAAAGAAAGATCTGTTTTTTATTGATTCCAGGACCTCTCCCATCTCCCAGGGAGAAGCGTCTGCCCGGCTGTTCAAACTCAAATTTGCCCAGCGGGACATATTTTTGGATAATTCTCAAAATATTCCTTATATTACGGGACAATTTGCCCGCCTCATTAAGATTGCCCGAAAGCACGGAACTGCCATCGGTATTGGTCATCCCTACAAGGCCACCCTTGATACCCTGAAAATCGAATTGCCCAAGCTGAAAGGCAAGATTCGGATTGTACCGGCCAGTCAATTGGTCACCGTTTTAGAGTAATCATCATTGGATTTGTATCGGAAATATTAATCCGAGTTCACCACCGGCTGTTCAAGAAAGGGATCTGGATAATGCCATCTTTTGATCCGCAACTTGGACAATCGGGGCAAACGCTTTCTCATGATGAAGATGATGCAGGAGAGAAAAAATAAGACCTGTCTAAAAAGACCTGTCTAACAGGATCCGTCTAACAAAATCCGGCTAAATGTCTGTTTCATCGAGCAAGCCCAGGGCGTCGGACATGGCAATCCTGTCAGCCAGGGGAACATCGGTTTCAATGGATTCTATAAATTGTTTGTTTATCGTTGCCAACAGGGTGTTTAACTGTTCAAGATCAAACAGGCTCTCCTTGGGAAAAGAGGACACTCCTTTAAAATTTTTAGGACAGAAGTCCACTAAGGTTTTTCCGTCTTTTTCAAAATAAAGAGGATAACCGTGGGTCCGGCAGATGATGGGACGGGCTTCATACAACATACATTGCCCCTCGATCAACAAAGGACAACCATCCGTTCCTTTTTCCAGCCCTTTCATGATTAAGTCCTGACATAGGTTGTCCATCTGACAAAAGGCTGCGGACAGGGCAAAGGCTTCAACCGGGAAGAGATTTAAAAATCGACAGCAATCGTCACAGCCTTTTTTGCAGACAATTTCATTTAAATATTTTGTTTGTACCTGTTTGATATGGGCATCCACCCGGCTTAAAAGAGCCAAATAGTTTTTTAATAACCGGTTAATAATTTTTCGATTCATTCAATTCCAAAATTTAATGGGTAAGTATTGAATTCGTTATATACCCGATTCTATGGGTAATTGAAAAGGGGGTATCCGTTATTTCTCGCGCATTTCTAAATTTTATGTTTCATCCAATTTTTATGTTTCATCCAATATATTTCTGACAGCCTTCGCCAATTGGTCCCGGGATATCGGCTTTGTTAAAACGGCCTTGATGTTGCGGGGATTTGCAGGGTTGTGTACCAGTTTCTTGCTATAACCGGTGCATAAAATAATTGGAAGACTGGGTCTGATTTCCATCATTTCCCGTGCCAGTTTTTCACCGGTGATTTTTGGCATTGTCATATCCGTTAGTACAAGGTCAAACGCTTCTGGATTTGATTTGAAAAGTGCTAACGCGTCTGTGCTGCTCGTTTGAACGATCACTTGATATCCAAGACGCTCCAAAATTTTTTGATTTAGTTTGACAATGGCCAATTCATCGTCAATTAATAATAGTCTCTCTGTTCCTTTGGGTATGTTGTCATATTCAGGAAATTTATGGGTTTCTTTTCTTTGGGTAACCGGTAAAATAATGGTGAAAACGCTTCCTTTTCCCAACTCACTTGATACCGAGATAACGCCGCCATAGGAGGCAACAATACCATGCACCAAGGCAAGCCCTATCCCGGTTCCTTCTTCGAGACTTTTGGTTGTGAAATAGGGTTCAAAAATTGAATCAATGACATTGGGTGGAATCCCCGTACCCGTATCAGATACGGTAATTTTATTATAGGTTCCGGATGTTAAACCTGGATATTTTAAAATAGCCCTGTCATCAAAATAAAAATCTTCCAGGCCAACCTCAAGAATCCCCCCATCTTTTTCCATTGCATGGGCGGCATTGGTGAAAAGATTCATAAAAATCTGGTGGATCTGGGTCGAATTTCCCCGGATGGGAGAGCTAAGTTGGATGTTTGATTTTATTTCAATGGATGTTGGGATGGAAGATCGGATAAATTTGATTACTTCTTCAAGAATGCGGTTAACTCTTACGGGTTTGATCTCTTCATTGGATTGTCGTGCAATGGTGAGTATCTGTTTGACCAGGTCCCTTGCCCGTAAGCCTGCGATGTGTATTTCCTGAAGATTATCCGCCAGAGCAGACCCCTTGTCAGCCTCATCCAGGGCGAGATCGGAAAAGCCAATAATGGCGGTAAGAATATTGTTAAAATCATGGGCGATACCGCCGGCAAGTGTACCAATGGACTCCATTTTCCTGGATTGCCCAAGTTGAGCCTGAACCTTTTTTTTATCCGCAACGGCGGTCAGATATTGGGTAATATCCCGGTAGATACTCATTTTTGAAACCGTTCCGTTTTGATGGTGTACCGGCATATTATTGACACGATAGGTCCTTCCATCCAGTGGGCTTTTTATGGTGGTTTCAATGGCTTTCCCCTGGGCAACCTGGTCGAAGACACAAAAATCACATCGGTCATCCAAACCGTGGAGGGTCCGATGGCAGGTTTCACCGGTGGCATCCCGTCCAATTCGCTGGATCATGGCAGGATTCATGTATTCGATGGTGCCATCCGGTGAGCAGATATATAATTGATCTGTTATGGATTCCATCATGGAGCGGTATCTGCGCTCACTTTTTCGCAGCATTTGGGTGCGTTCAGTTACGGTTTGCTCCAGTGCATCTCTTTCCTTGCGCAGCAGATCTTCTGCCTCCTTAATCCGGAGCGCCACCTTGACCTGGGAAATCAGTTCCGTTTCCTCAATTGGTTTGGAAATAAATGCGTCTGCACCGATATCCAACCCTTTGGTTCGACTCTGGGGATCGGTTTTTATCGCGGTGACCATGATCACCGGGATGTGTTTTGTCATCGGATCCCTTTTCAGGTGCTGACAGGTTTCAAATCCATCCATCTGGGGCATTTTGATATCCAGCAGGATAAGATCCGGCTGTTCGGCCTTTGCTTTCTCAATCCCCTCCATGCCGGACTGGGCAAGGATCATTGAACAGCCGGGCAGTAGAATCCTGAGCAAGGCAGACAGGGAAATCAGGTTGTCCATTTTGTCGTCAATCGCCAGTATTGTTTTCATAACCTCTCTCTTATCCTTTCAACCATTCAGTGATTTTTTCAATAAAGCCGGTCGGGTCGATGGGTTTTGAAATGTAATCATTGCACCCGGCTTTTAAAATCTTTTCCCGGTCGCCCTTCATGACCCTGGCCGTTAGTGCGATCACCGGAATATGACAAAGCTTTTGATTGTCTTTGAGGTGCTTCACAACGGTCATCCCATCCATCTTTGGCAGGGCCATATCGAGGAGAATCAGGTCAGGGGTGTTTTCTGTGGCCATTTGAAGTCCTTTTTCACCATCCATGGCTTGGATTAGTCGATATCGATTCTGTAAAATTGCTTTGATTGTGGCCATGTTATCTGGATTGTCTTCCATAATCAGAATCGTTTCAGGTGGTGGGTTCTCTGAAAGACGATGTGACACAAATCTCTCTTTTGTCAGGTTTGTCGCATCCTGTTTGCCCTCTATCATTGAACCGATTTTCAATAACAGACCTTCCCGATCCACGTCTCCTTTGTGCACCAATTGCTGAATATTGTTGGCGCTTAATCTTTTAAAATCTTCGGGTGTTAAATCCTTGGCGGTGAGAATCAGTACCGGTATCCTTGCTGTGGCAGGCTTGTTTCGGATTTTTTCCAGCACCTCAAACCCGTCTATTTCAGGCATCATCAGATCCAGAACAATACCATCCGGAATGGTATGGGAGACATAATCTATCGCTTCCTGGCCCCCGGTTGTCACGTCCACAACATACCCTGAACTTGTAAGAGCCGATTTGATCTGAATAATCGCAACTTCATTGTCCTCAACCATCAGAATTCTGGGTGCGCTTGCCGAATTTTCGGGGAAATTTGATTTTAAAGGATTTTCCAGGTCTTTGAGAGTCCGATTTATTTCCAAAAGCAGGGTTTTAGGTGTCACACGACTCTTGTCCAGGACGGATGCGACATTATTGTGCAACCTTTCCCGGTCTTCTTTTGTCAGATCTTTTGCCGTGGCAACAATGACCGGTAAATCCCTTGTTTTAGGATTGCTTCTGATGGTCTCCAGAACCGCAAAGCCGTCGGGTTCAGGCATCATCAGGTCAAGAATCAGAATGTCCGGAATCTGGTTGATTAGCATTTCAAGGCAGGCGGCCCCGTCATGGGCAATAATTGGGATCAGCCCATTCGTTTCAATGATTTGCCTGAATTCGCGGCGATCGATCTCATTGTCATCCACAATCATGACAGATCGGATTCCCGGCCGGCCGATCTTCCGGATCTCGGAGAGGAGTAAATTCCTGGACAAGGGCTTTGTCAGATAGCCGATGGCGCCGAGGGCAAACCCGGTTTCCCTGTCCTGGGAAACAGACACAATGATCACCGGGATATTTTGGGTTTTTGAATTCTTTTTCAAACTCTGGAGAACTTCCCAGCCATCCATATCTGGCATGATGATATCCAGGACAATGGCAAAGGGCGCCTCGCTTCGTGCAAGCGTAAGCGCTTGCTCTCCGGATGTGGCGATCACCGGATGATAGCCCTCCTCCCGCAGATAACCTGCGATCCTCTTCGCCATTTTCGGTTCATCATCCACCACCAGAATGGTTTTGGGATTTGGTTTCACCGGTTTCATTGGGTTGGGCGGTTTGGCTACAATGGTTTGCTGGAGGGTCTTCTGACCCTGCCAGGTGAGGGGTAATGTCAGGATGAAGGTGGTACCCATTCCCAGGGTGCTTGTAACAAAGATGTCTCCGCCCAGCATCCGGGCGGCCTTGTGGGCAATGGTCAATCCAAGTCCGGTTCCTTCATGTCTTCTGGATGAAGAGCCATCCACCTGTCGGAATTCATCAAAAATATGGGGAAGGTCCTGTTCCGCAATCCCTATGCCGGTATCGGTAACCTGGATATGTATTTTTTCCTGGCCGGTTTTCACCGTTACACTCACACTTCCGGAAGCGGTAAATTTTACCGCATTAGCCACCAGGTTTTGCAGAATCTGGGAGACTCTGATCTCATCGCTTTCAAGCAGCGGAAGGGTTTTTGGATTCTTTTTTAGGATCTGGATATGCTTCTCTTCGGCAAGGGGGGCAATGCTTTCCAGGATATTATCAAGGGTTTGACCCAGGGAAAAAGGCCGTGGCTGGATATCCATCTTGCCGGCCTCTATCTTGGAAAGATCCAGGATGTTGTTGATCAGGTTTAACAGATTTTTACCATTCCGTTCGATGATTTCCAGGTAACTTATCTCTTCATCATTGAGCTTTGTTTTTGCCTGCATCATGAGGACCCGGGAGAGGGCCATGACAGAATTGAGCGGTGTTCGAAGTTCATGGCTCATATTCGAAAGGAACTGGCTTTTCAGGCGACTGGCTTCTTCCACTGCCAATCTTTGCTCGGCAAGTTCGATATTCTGTGCCTGAAGCGCTTCGGACTGTTTCTGCAACTCTTGGGCCTGGGCCTTAAGTTCTTCCTGTTGGGCCGTAAGTTCCTGGTTGTTTTCCCGCAATTTTTCAGACAGCCGCCGGGTCCTGTCATTGGACAGGAGGTTGGAAAATGCCGTATTCAAGGCAATTATCGACGACTTTGTCAAGGCTGTTAGTGCAGCCGTTGAAAAGCTGTTGAGGCATGCCAGGCACAGCATACCCCGAACCTCCCCCTCCACGACAATGGGGAGGGTGATAATTTCCCGGGGGATGGCGGTCCCGGCAAAGGTTTTTAATTTGAACAGGGTGTTTTCATGGATATCCCGGATATGGGAAAGTTTACCCGTCTTCAGTGCTTTCCCGAATTCGCCTTCATAGGCCGAAGCGTCAAAGGGTTCCAAAAGTTCCGGATTAACGCCGATTGCGGCCAGGGGTGAAAAGCTATTGTCATTTTCATTGCCGGAATAAAAGGCCCCCATATGGGACTCTGTGATGTCCATGAATTTTTCCAAAACCGTTTCGGCAAATTCCTTTAACTTGGTTTCGATTATCAGGGCTTCTGCCATGGCACTGCCCTTTTTATCCGTCTCCATCCGCAGGGAAATGGCCTGGGCCATCTGGTTAAATGAGGCGGATAAAAGACCCAATTCATTGGTGGATAGATATTGGCTGCGGGCATTATAGTCTCCTTTCCTGAATCCTTCTGTTACTGCGGTCAGCTCTTTGAGGGGTTTTTTTATTCCTAAAATCATTAAATAGCCGATACCGGAGGTGAGAAGGATAATAAAACCAATGATGAAAATAAGCTGCATATTTAAGGCGGTCTTCAATTGGGTTGCGTCCAGGTAAAGCGTATCGGCCTTGGTTTTGGCAAAATCATCTATTTTTTGAATCTGCTTAACCAGCAATGCCCTCTGGGCGCCAAGATCCCCTTCATCAAAGATGCGGCTGAGAGCGATATCCACCTTGCCCTCATGAAGCAGTACCCAATTGCTTTCTCTCGTTGATACCCACCCCTTAATGGAGTTTTGGATATCTTCAATGTCTGAACGTGGCCCCAGGTATCGTTCAAACAGAAGATCAATCTGACGTTCGGCATTGGCCTGGTGAATTGCTGATCTTTTCCGGGCAGTTTGAAAGCTCTTTAAATTATTTGTCAACATTGCGTGCCGGATTTCCATGCGCATGCCCATTATATCGGTTTCAAGCACACCGATGGCCCGATTGACCTGTAAGGGATGGTCGTAAATCCACCGGGTGTTTTGCCACAATGTATTTGTCTGTAACCAGGCCAGGAAACCCAGACAGACGACGATCAATATGGTCGCACCGATACTAATTCTCAATTGTGTGCTGATTTTCATATCCTTGAATTGCATAGGTTTTTTTTCCTAAAGTTTTTGGTATATGGGGTGAAATTCCACAACTCGGTTGAAATCTCTTTGAGAGTTTTTGGGGGGGGATTCTGTTTCTCCCAAAATCAGATAGCCGTTTTGAGCGAGCGCCCGGCGTAATTTGGCGAAGATGGTTTCTTGATACCTTGTGTTAAAGTAGATTAAAAGATTGCGACAACAAATCAGATCAAAATTTCCAAAGATGCTTTCCGGAGGAACACGATGCCCTTTATCCAGCATGTCATAGAAAGAAAAAATCACCTGTTCTTTTATCTTTGGAATCAGCATGAAGTTTTTTCCTGCTGGTATAAAATATTTCTTTAAAAGCCCATACTTGACATTCTCAACACTTGCCACAGGATAAATCCCTTTTGCCGCTTCCCCTAATATCCTGGTATCAATATCCGTCCCAAAGAGCTGCAGTTCCATGGTTCGCCCTTCCTTGAGGAGGAGCTCCTGGATCAGAATCGCCAGGGAATATGCCTCTTCCCCCATGGCACATCCGGTGGACCAGATTCTCAGGGAATCATCCTTGGCCTGAACCTTTTGGCGTAAAATGGCTGGCAGGATTCTCTCGGCCAATAGCTCAAAGGTCAAGGGATCCCGGAAAAAACGGCTGACATTAATGGTGATTGCATTGAGGAGATGGTCAATTTCCCCGGCGTTTTCCTGGATATAAAAATAATAGTCTTTGAAATCATTGCAATTTAACGCTTCCAGGCGATGCCCCATGCGACGCACCAGCATATTCGGATGAACCCCTGAAAAATCAAACCCCCGATGTTCCATTAAAAAATCAAGAATGGGTGTTAACTCATTTGGAGGTATTTTTTCCATCGTCACCTTTTTTTAAAATCAGATTTTTTTAGGACTCGGAGGAATGAAATTTTCCCAAAACAGACGAAATTTGCCACAAATATGGGTTTTTTTATAAAATTTCATAAAAACGGAAGATGTATATAGTTCCGAGTCCTTATTTAAATAAGGCTTAAACTTATATCCATTATTCTAAACCATTAGATACTGGAATACAATTATTTTTTGATCAGGTCCTGGACCAGGCCAAATCGGAATAGTTATTCTTTGGTTGATTTGAATTGGGCTTGACTTTGAAAAGCTTTGTAAGTAAGTATTACTTACCTAAATAGAAATGGAAACAAACCGGATGCAAAGAGGGATTATGAATCACAAAGGGAAGACAAATCCGCCGGGCAGGATTAAAATCATGAAATCTTTTTATGCCTTGATGAAGGAAAAGGATTTTCATTCCATCACAACGGCCGAGATTGCCAGAAATGCAGCGGTCACGGAAGGACTCATCTATAAATATTTTAAGGATAAGAAAGACCTGATTTACCAGGTATTGAACGATCATTTTTCCGAATTTCTGGTAAAAATAGAAAATAGAGCGGCCCATGAAAAAACCTGTGCTGAACAGCTGGAAGTCATTATCTATACAAGCCTTGAAAGCTATGCTCACAACCGGGTTTTTTCAAAAATTTTATTGCTGGAGGTGAGAAATTCCCCGGATTTTTTTAACTCCGACGCCTATGGGCTGGTGCGAAAATATGCCGGAATTATTCTGGGCATTATTGAGGAGGGTATTAAAAATAAGGAATTTAAATCAGATACAGACCCCCATGTGTTGCGCAAGGTGATTCTCGGGGCCATTGAACATGCCTGCCTGGGGGAAATAATATTTGGCAGGGAACTTGATATTGACCAGGTAGTAAGCGGTATTACAAATATTATATTCAACGGAGTAAGCGCATGATAACGCAAAAACAGGTACAACACCTAATAGCAGAAAAGCAGGCCAAAGGGTCCCATGTGATTAGTGAAGATGAAGCAAAATCGATATTTTCAGCCTTTGGGATTCCGGTGGTCCAGGAAAAACGAGTAAACACAATTGCACAGGCCGTGGATGCGGCTAAAGAGAGCGGGTTTCCCGTGGCCCTTAAGGGGATTGGGTCCCGGATTCTCCATAAAACTGAAAGCGGCATGGTCTGCCTGGGACTTGCAAATGAAGATCAGGTAAGGCAGGCAGCTTGCGGAATGGAAGATGCTGGTAAGGATCTGGTTGAGGCCTTTTTGGTACAACCCATGGTGGTTGGGAAAAGGGAGTTTGTGGTCGGCATGTTC